>CAJQSJ010000048.1 GCA_905612535.1 uncultured Pelagibacteraceae bacterium
ATCTTTGGTGCAGTGAATATCTGTTTCGATTCCATATTTTTTTTTAAAACAATATCTAAACGCTGAAATAGTATTTTCATTGAAGCCTTTTTTTGCTAATCCTCTGTGGATTAATACCTGTGCCATGCCTTTAAGCTACCGGTTTAAGCATTTTCAAAAGTTTTATGTGAATTTTCAAGTTTGAGGTAGCAACCATATTGCCAGCTAACCTAGGGTCTTTGTTTTTCCATGTATTTATGAAACCACCAGCATTCTTTATTAACGGTATCATTGGATGAATATCCCATATTTTATTTGAACATTGTATTACAGCATCTAATCTTCCTTCGCAAAGTTGGCAATAACTTAAAGCGTCAGAACATGGAAACCTCATAAGACTAATTAGTTTGCTTATTTTTAATTGCTTTTTTAGCGGCAACCAGCCAAAAAAACTACCGGTCATTTTCATGTTGTTAAAAGATGTGGGTTTTGCCACATGAAGTTTTTTGAATTTGTTGTTTTCAACTAAATAAGATGAATGATCTGAACCTGTAATATAATATTTTTTTAAAATTGGAAAATTTACTAATCCCAAGATTGGGTTTTTTTTATAATTAATACTTATCAGATTGCTCCATGTTGGGCTGCCTATAACAAAAGACCTAGTTCCATCAATTGGATCAAGAATCCACGAAAAACCACTCTTTGTTTTTTTTTCTCCAAATTCCTCACCTACAATTCCATCATTAGGAAAAATTTTTAAGATTTCTTTCCTTAAGAATATCTCAAAAGCTCTATCTATATTAGTAACTGGATCAAACCCACTTTTCTTTTTTGATTTATTATTTAATTTAAATTTTCCTTTTAGTTGAGAAAAATAAAGTTTGTTAAGCTTTTTTGGAAGTGAATTTAAAAATTTATAATATTTTAATTTATTTTTTTTTTCTATTTTATTCATAAGTTAATTCCAACCAGTGATGGTTTTTACTTCCAGGTATTCTTCTAATCCCCAAGTTCCACCTTCACGCCCATTTCCGGATTGTCCATATCCACCAAAAGGTGTTCCGGGATCAGCGGCATTTCCATTGATGTAAACACAACCTGATCTTAATTTTCTTGCAACCCTTTTTGCTTTTTCTTTGTCTTCGGTTTGCAAATAGTTGCCAAGACCATATTCTGTGTCATTGGTAATCTTAATTGCTTCTTCTTCTGTTTCAAACGATATTATAGAAAGAACTGGACCAAAAATTTCTTTTTTGGCTATTTGCATATCATTCGTAACATTTGTAAAAATCGTTGGTTTAATAAAATAACCTTTATTTAAATTGTTTGGGAGCTCAGGGCCTCCTGCGGCTAATGTGGCTCCTTCATCGATTCCACTTTTAATTAAATTAATAATTTTGTCATATTGGGCTTTTGAAACTACAGGGCCTATATGATCACCTTTCTTGGAAGCTGAATCGACTTTAATTAATTTTGCTTCATCTGCTGCTTCCTTAATAGCTCTTTCATAGATTGGTTTTTCTACCAACATTCTTGTTGGTGCGTCACATGATTGTCCAGAGTTACTCATTACATTTCTAATTCCGTCTCTAACTGCATTAGGATAGGAATCGGCAAAAATAATATTTCCACCTTTCCCTCCTAATTCTAAACAAACTCTTTTAATTGTGTCGGCTGCATTTTTTGAAATCAATTTCCCAGCTCTTGTTGATCCTGTAAAAGAAATCAAATCAATATCAGGGTGACCAGACATATGTGTTCCAACTCCAAGTCCATCACCATTAACTAAATTAAAAACTCCAGGTGGAAAATCTGCTTCGTCTATCATTTCGGCAAACAGCATTGCTGAGATAGGCGCTATCTCAGACGGTTTAAGTATCATTGTACATCCTGTTGCAAGTGCAGGAACTACCTTTAGCGCTATTTGATTAATTGGCCAGTTCCATGGAGTAATTAGACCGCAGACTCCTATTGGTTCATAACTTATATGATTGTTTGATTTTGAATCAAAATGTTCTTCAAAGTTAAAATCTTTTAATCTTAATATGAAATCTTCTAAATGAGACTGACCAGAAGTAGTTTGTGCTGATGCTGACCAATCCATAGGAGCACCCATTTCCATTGAAATTGCTTCGGTCATTTCGTTAAATCTTTTTTTATAAATTGTAAGCAACTTTTCTAATAGAGCTATTCGTTCTTCTTTTGAAGTTTCTTTCCATTTAATGAATGCATTTTTAGCTACTTTTACCGCCTCATCTATGTCTTCTTTATATCCTAAAGAAATTGTAGCAAAAGGCTCTTCGTTTGATGGATTTATTATCTCATAATCATTTGGTTTTGAAGGAGACATCCATTTTCCATTTATATAAAAATTTTTTTTATCAAGCATTCTGAATTATTATCATAAAAATTATATTTGTTGACCTTTTTCCTCTGGTTCAGAATCGGTTAATTCTGCTGGAAAACCTTCGGCTCTTAAATTTATATTACAAGCATCCTCCAATCTTTTTACTATCATTGAAGACCATGCTCTTGGGCAATACTTTTTTTGTCCATCTTTAAAAATATTTAAAACCAAAGGTGCCAGCTCCAAAGGGATGGCGTTCTTTATTGATAAGTCGTTAAATAAACCCATGTCTTTTAAGACTAAATCCATTGTAAAACTTATATTATAGGACCCATTTAAGATAACTTGACTTTCTGTTTCATGAACAAAAGAATTTCCTGAAGATATTTTAATAGCCTCATATGTTTTTTTCAAGTCAATGCCTGATTTTTTTGCAACTATTAGAGCTTCTCCAACTGAAACAAGATTTACTGATGCTAAATAATTGGTAATAACTTTTAAGACTGAAGCGCTACCAAGCTCTCCGGTATGTAAAATTTTTCTACCCATCGCAGATAAAGCTGGTAAAATTTTATTAAAAGTATTTTTTTCACCACCAACTAAAATTGCAATATTTCCTGTAGCAGCGCGGTGACATCCTCCACTTACTGGGCAGTCTAAAGGAATAGCTCCAGTTGTTTTAACTAAAGCCCCAATTCTTTTTACCTCATTGCTATCTGTTGTACTCATTTCTAGCCAAACTTTATTTTTTGATAATCCTTTTATAACACCATCTTCAGACTCCATAACTTTAGAACAAACTTCAGGTGAAGGTAAGCAGGTTATAATAAGATCAGCTTTTTCTGCTAATTCTTTTGGATTGGTTGCAACTAATGCACCAAGATCAGAAAATTTTTTTGTTATTTTATTATCTATATCTCTAACAATTAAATTAAAATTATTTTGCAGCAGGCTTGCAGCTAGCTTTCTGCCTACATTACCTAGTCCTATAAATCCTATTTTCATTTGCTTTCCTGTTTTTTTTATTTGATCTTGTAAATAATATAGTACCAACTCCGCAAATTATAAACAATCCGCCTAAGAAAACTTGCTTAGGCGGATCTTCTCCTAATAAAAAAATAGATGTTATCAATCCTGTAACGGGAAGTATAAGTAAAACGGGCATAACTTTATTAACTGGATATTTTTTTAAAACATAGTACCAAGCAGCGTACCCAAACGGTTGCATAATAAATCCAAGAAATATTATTGTTAACCAGCTATTAAGATTGGCAGATAAAATATATGGAATTGGATTTCCGTCAAATGCTAACGATACAAGCAATAACATGGGTCCAGAAAATACACACAGCCACGTCATTAAAGCAAATGCTCCAATTTTTTTACTTAAAGGTTTTGCCATAACTGCGCCGAGCGCCCAAGTAAATGCACCAGACATAGTTAATAGAACCCCAATATATTTACCTTCAAGATTAGGAGCTCCTGTTAAAATAAAAACTCCAATAAAAGCAATAACTAAACCAATTATATTTTTTATAGTTGGAATCTCTTTTAATAAAAAAAACGCAATTATTATTCCAAAAGGAACTTCTGATTGAACAAGGAGTACAGCTGAAGATGCATCAATGATATTTAAACCTGTGTATGTTAATCCATATTGCAAAGTGCTTCCAATTAAAGAAACTTTGAATAAATCTAAATATAATCCTTTAGGTAAGGGGAACCACCAGACAAGAATTAAAGCTGGTATTGTAAATCTCATTCCCATTAGTAAATATGGTGGAAAATACTGCATAGCAGGCTTAGCGATAACAAAACCAAAGCCTAAAAGCACAGGAACTAGTAATGCAATAAATATATCTTTTGTTTTCATTTTCTGGCTTTTTAATCTTCTTATCACATTGTATATTATGAACATAAAGAAATAAAAGAACCGTTAAATGAAAATAGAAATAGTTGAAAATAACGTAGTTTTGGTAAACTCTTCAAACAAAAATTTTGAAATACATCCTCTTTGGTTAAGAGAAAGAGCTAAAACAGAAGATTTAGTAGATCGGCACAATGACCAAAGATTGTACGATCCATCTCAACTTGACCAAACTATTAAAATAAAAAAAGCATCAATGAATAATGGTCATCTTAATATAGAATTTACAGATGGGGTAAAATTTGAATATAAAATTAACAATTTACTTTATGAAATTGATAAAAAAGAGCCTTTAGAAAAAATTGTGATGTGGAATTCTGACTTAAATAAAAAACCAACAGCAGCGTACAAAACAAATATTTTTGAAACGAAAGCGATGTATGACGTGTTGCAAGATTTTTATAGATATGGATTTGTAATTTTTAAAAATGTTCCTTTAGAAGATAATTATATAGTGAAGTTTGCAAACTCTATTGGAACAATTAGACCAACAAACTTTGGCGAGTCATTTAGTGTTAAATCTGTGCCAGAGCCTAATGATTTGGCCTATACGTCTATAGCTCTTACACCACATACTGATAATCCTTATAGAAAACCAATTCCTTGCATACAGCTCTTACACTGTCTTGAAAATGAAGTTAAAGGTGGGTTTTCAACTTTAGTAGATGGTTTTTCTGTTTCTGAATATTTAAGAAAAAATCATAACGACTTATTTAAAATGCTCACAAAAACTAAAGTGAGATTTAGATTTGTTGACAAAACTATAATTCTTGAAAATTGGGGAGAGCTAATTGAATTGGACGAAAATAATAAAGTTAAACAAATTAGATACAGCACAAGATTAGATTATGTGCCAGCATTAGACAAAAAAGAATTAGAAAAATTTTATGAGGCACGAAAATTAATTGCTAGTCTCTATACGTCATCAAAATTTGAAATAAAATTTAGATTAGAAAAAGGTGATTTGTTAATGATGGATAATCATCGCTTGCTGCATGGGAGAACGTCTTATGACGTTAGTGAAGGAAAGAGATATTTAAAAGGTTGTTATATTGATCATGATTCTACAGAAGGAAAGTTAAGACATCTAGAAAGAAAATTTGGATTGAAATGGAAAAAGTAAAATTTAAGCAAATGAAAGACGGAACTAAAGAAGAATATCTTTTTTTAGATAAACATGAAAAAAAGTACATAAAAGGTGCTGCGGATAGATTATTAAAATTTATGGGTGGTTTAAATGCAACGTTAGAAGGATATCAAGTAACAAGATTAGAACACTCGCTGCAAACAGCTACGCGCGCTTTAAACGACAAAGCAAATGATGAAATGATTGTTGCTTCATTATTGCATGATATAGGGGATGAGCTAGCTCCCTTAAATCACGCTGAATGTGCTGCGTCTATTCTAAAACCTTACGTCAGTGAAAAAACTCATTGGATAATTGAAAAACATGGGATTTTTCAAATGTATTATTATGCTCATCACCTTGGTGGAAATAAAAATGAAAGAGAAAAATTTAAAGGACATAAATATTATATTGATACTATAAACTTTTGTGAGAATTGGGACCAAAAATCTTTTGATCCCAATTTTAAGTCATTAACTCTTAAAGATTTTGAACCCTACGTAAGAAAAATCTTTAACAAAACCCCATACTCAAATTAAGCCTTATCTCCATAATTTCTCATATGTTTTGGTACTCGTGGATGAGTTCCGAACATAAAGTGTCGTGACATGTTTTCTCTATATTTGCTAGCTGGAACTTCTAAACCAACGGCCTCTGCTACTTCTCTGATTAACATTGGGTTTGCTCCGCAACATACACCTAAGTAATTAATACCAAGATCATAAGTTTCCTTTGCAAATTTTCCAATTTCATATCTATTCACTTGCATTGGATCCAAAGCTGTAGGAAATGTTGTTTTGTGTGGCGTATTACACGTACATCCATTGTTATCAGGCAAATTAAAAAAAGTAGGATTTTTTTCGGTTGTTCTAAAAGCAATAGGCAAAGCAGCCACATGGCATTTTAAAGCTTTCCTAATTTCTTTAAGGTAAGGAACCATTGTGGCTGGACCTCTAAAACAATTCATTCCCACTACATCACCGCCACGTTGTTCTAATTCTTTACAAGTATCTAAAATTGAAACTCCATCTCTCATAATGTTTTCTCCCATGGGTGCAATCGTAATAACGCAAGGAAGACCAGACTTTTTCATTACTTCTAAAGCCTTGTAAGCTTCTTCAGCATAATAAAAGGTTTCACCAATTAATATATCTGCCCCTTCGTCAACCGCCCAACCAACCATTTCGGAAAACATTTTTTCTACTTCTAAATGTGTTTTTGATTCTTTTTCATTCCAAATGTTGGAGTTTGATATATTGCCAGCCATTAAATTAGTTTTTTTTTCAATAGGGTTGTCTGCAACTTTTTTTGCTATTTTTAATGCCGCTCTATTTAAAGGTTCTAGTAGATCCTCTTTACCAATGACTTTCATTTTTTCTCGGTGACCATTGTAAGTAAAGGCTTGAACTATGTCCGAACCCGCATGTTGAAAGTCTTTGTGTAAATTTTCTAATGCCTCAGGATGCTCCAAAGAAACCATTGGAACAAATTCTCCTGATGACATGTAACCTCTTCTTTCTATTTCAAAAAGAAAACCCTCTGCACAGATAACGGGTCCTAGATTTAATCTTTCGATCAAACCTTTTTTTTTGTTTTTATTACTCTCTTTTTCGTTGTTCATTTTAACTCCTTTTTAGTATTTCGACCCTTGCAAGCTCTCAATATTGTTAAGTTCCTGGTTTTTTGTGAGTTAAATTAATTAAAAACCACCTTCTAAAGCAGTGATTTGATGTGGTTGCTTTAGCTGGATTTATTAAGCGCCCGCAATTTTTTTAACTCGGCGCACCTGTAATCGTAGCTAATGATGTATATACTGTCAAATAAAAAGTTATTTAACTTACGGAATTTACTTGGAAAACTTATTAAAAGACGAAAAAAGTCCTTATCTTAAACAGCACGAAAACAATCCGGTGCATTGGTATGCTTGGAATAAAAAAGCTCTTGATAAAGCTAAAGAATTAAAAAAACCAATCTTTTTAAGCGTTGGTTATGCAAGTTGTCACTGGTGTCATGTTATGGCGCATGAAAGTTTTGAAGACAAAAATACTGCAGATATAATGAATGATAAATTTATTAATATCAAAGTTGACCGTGAAGAAAGACCAGATTTAGATAATGTTTTTCAAAAAAGTTTATCAATCTTGACTGGTGTACCTGGTGGTTGGCCTTTATCCATGTTTTTAGATGAGAATGGAGTTCCATTTACAGGTGGCACTTATTTTCCACCAAAAGAAATGCATGGGAGACAACCTTTTGTAAATATACTTAATCAAGTTTCAGATTTTTATAAAAAAAATAGAGACAAAGTGATTGAGCAAGCTACTCAAATAAAAGATATTTTTAAAAAGGATCAAGAAAAATCTTCTGTGATTAATCAAGATTTAAATACCCACCTTGAGGCAATGCTAAATTATGTAGATTTTGAGTGGGGAGGCTTTAAAGGAAGTCCTAAATTTCCTCAGTTTTATGTGTTTGAAAGCTTTTTACACTTTTATAAAAAAAATAAAAATAAAAAATATTATGATGCTGTGAAAGTTTTATTCGCTAATGTTTGTTCAAGAGGTTTGTACGATCACTTACTTGGAGGAATAGCACGCTACTCGACGGATGATAGATGGATTGCGCCCCACTTTGAAAAAATGCTTTATGATAATATTCTATTTATAAACTTGTTGGGACAATTCTACCTTCAAGAACCAAGCGAATATTACAAAGACAAAATTATACAAACTGTAGAATTTAT
>CAJQSJ010000049.1 GCA_905612535.1 uncultured Pelagibacteraceae bacterium
ATTCATAATTCCATTAATTGATGAATTGGAAATAAAATAAAAATGTGGTGTCTGACCTTTAATTACACATCCTAAGGCAATAAAGGCATCATATTTTTTTATTAATTTAGATATAATAATAGGTATTTCAAAAACACCAGGAGCATATATTATTTTTATACTTTTAAAATCATATTTTTTTAAAGTTTTGTTTGCTCCATTTAACAAGTTTTTTGAAATTACTGGATAATAATTTGAAACAACTATACAGATTTTTTTTTTCATTTAATTATTTCTTGTTTGATAATTTTTATACCGTAACCGTCTAAACCTACAACTTTTTTTTTAGATCTAGTAACTAAAATCATTCTTTTTATATGTAAATCTTTAATTATCTGTGCACCTATACCATAGTTTTTAATCAACTTATCTGCACCGCTTTTATAAAAGCTCTTACTTTTATAGCCCTTTAAAGTTTCTGAAACCGATTTGAGATTTGTGTCTCTAATAAATATAAGAACGCAATCTTTATGTTTTTTAAAATATTCTATAGTTCGGTTAAAGGAATTGGGAAACTTCTCGCCAATTAAATAATCTTTTATTATATTTGAAGATATAACTCTTACTCTTACGTTTTTATTATTTTTGTAGTTTCCTTTTGTTAAAGCAAAATGCTCAGATCTATCTAAAACATTTTCAAATATATTAATGTTAAAATTTTCTTTTTTAATATTAATTGTAGAAGTTTTTTTAAGTTTAACTAGTTTTTCTTTACTTAGTCTATAAGCTATTAAATCTTCTATTTTACCAATTTTTAAATTATGTTTTTTGGCAAAACTTAACAACATGTTGCCTTTTGCCATCGTTCCATCGTCGTTCATTATTTCGCAAATAACCGCAGACGGTCCACTTCTGGATAATTTAGATACATCTACAGAAGCCTCTGTATGACCGGCTCTGACTAAAACTCCTCCATCTTTAGAAACTAACGGAAAAACATGTCCCGGAGAAACAATTTGCTTAGATGAAGCATTTTTTTTAATAGCAGTTTTGATAGTGTGCGATCGATCATGGGCTGAAATTCCTGTCGTTACTCCTTTTTTTGCCTCTATAGAAACCGTGAATGCAGTTTGGGTTCTAGAATTATTTTTTGGTGACATTAATGATAAATTGAGTCTGTTTACTTGATCTTGAGTTAAAGCCAAACATATAAGCCCTCTACCATATTTTGCCATAAAACTTATTGCTTTAGGAGTAACTTTTGAAGCGGGAATAATTAAATCGCCTTCATTTTCTCTGCTTTCATCATCAACAAGAATAAACATTTTGCCTTTTTTAGCATCACGTAAAATATTACTAATGGTAGAATAGTTTTGTTTACTCATTTACAATTATTTATTATATATTTGCCTAAAATATCAAACTCAACATTAACAAAATCTTTTTCTTTTGCAAAAAATAAATTTGTAAGTTTCAGAGTATGGGGTATTACAACAATATTAAAGCCATCATAAGTTAACTTGGCTACAGTAAGGGAAACGCCATTAATAGTTATTGAGCCTTTATAAATTAAATATTTTTTATACTTTTGCGGTGTTTTAAAATTTATAGACCAGGATTTCCCAAAAACAACTATTTTTTTTATTATCGCTGTTGTATCAACATGACCAAGAACAAAATGTCCTGATACTCTTTTGCCATAAATTAATGATCTTTCTAAATTTACGAGATTACCTTTTTTTAAAAATTTAAAAATAGTTTTGCTATAGGTTTCTTTAGAAACAAAAAACTTGCTATCATTTTGGTATACGCTTTCTAGTGTTAAGCAAGCACCAGAACATGAAATTGAAGATCCTATCTCTTTTTTTGATAATTTTAAAGAACTTGAAATTTCTAGTAAACAATTATTTTTAGAACTTTTAATTGTTTTTATAGTTCCCATTTTTTTTATAATTCCATTAAACATTATTTAATTCTATATGATTTTAACTTATCTCCAAAAAGATTTACATTAATAGTTAAAGATTTTTTTTTAAGCAACAATTTAACGTAATTATTAATTTTAGAAGAACCAGATTTATTGATTTTTTTTGACGAAACAAAAATTTGTATTTCATCAACAAGTTTTTTTATTAAAAACGAATTAAATAAATTAATTCCAGATTCTAAAAAAATTCTTGAATATCCAATTTTTTTTAAAACTAAAAGCATTTTCTGTAAATCGAAATGGTCATTAAGATTAGTATCAATTTTAATTAATTTAACTTTCATTTTTTTAAAAACATTAATTCTTTTAGTATTAGAGTTGGTGTAAAAAATAATCGTATTGTATTTGCTGGAAGATTTAATAATTTTGGAATTAATTGGAGTTTTAAGATTTTTATCTATAATAACTCTATCAGGAGATCGATTTTCCAAACCTTTTATACGACAATTTAACATTGGATTATCTTTAATAACAGTTTGGTAAGTTGTGATAATGCAATCATGTTCAGATCTCATAAGATGAACACGGGCTCTAGAGTATTCGTTAGTAATCCATTTTGTCTTTTTGCTTACTGTAAATAAATCTTTTGAAATTGCAATTTTAGCTGTAACAAAAGGTAAGCTTCCATTTTTCGTTTTAATATAACTTTTATAAAACTTATTTGATTGGTTTAATAAAATTCCACCTGAAACCTTAATTCTATGTTTCTGTAAAATTTTTTTAGACTTATTAAATGTCCTAATGTCAGGATCTTTTAAAGAAAAAAAGACTCTTTTAATTTTTTTTAATTTAATTAAGTTAATACATGGAGGGGTTTTTCCAAAATGAACACAGGGTTCTAGTGTTGAATATAGAGTAGAATTAGTTAATTGTTCCTTGCATGAGGTTATAGCATTTTTTTCTGCATGAGGAACTCCCTTAAATGCTGTTCTTCCAATACTTATAATGTTATTATTTTTTACTATTACACAACCAACTGACGGATTGTTATTTGTATTTCCTAAATTAATTTTTGCTTGCTGCAAGGCAAGTCTCATAAAATATCTTTGATTTTTGTTATTACTTATGTTTGTAAACATTTAAATTACCAACAAAATCTTCAAAGTCTTTAACTTCTTTAAAGTTGGTATAAACAGAGGCAAAACGTACGTAAGCGACGGGGTCAATTTCTTTTAAACCTTCCATTACCAGCTTACCAATTGTTTTAGACAAAATTTCATTTTGACCCAAGTCTTCTAGATTTCTATAAATTCTTGAAACAAATTTTTCTATTGTATCTTCGTCAATAGGTCTTTTTCTTAAAGCGATCATCACAGATTTAGTTAATTTATCTCTATCAAAGATTGACTTTCGCCCACTATTTTTTATAACCATCATTTCTCTAAATTGAACTCTTTCAAAAGTTGTAAATCTTTGGTTGCAACATAAACTTAATCTTCTTCTTCTTATTGCTGTACCGTCTTCTGTTGGTCTTGAATCGACTACAGATGAATCTTTTTCTTTACAAAATGGACAAAGCATAAATTTAATTTCTAATTAAATGATTATATATAGGAAATTTAGAACACAAATCAATAATCTCAGTTCTAACTTCAGATTCTACTTTACTATTATCGTTGGGGTTTTTTGATAATCCAACAACAACTTTCGTAATTAATTCTCCAACTTTTTTAAACTCATTTAAACTAAACCCTCTTGTTGTTGCGGCTTGGCTTCCAAGTCTTATTCCTGATGTAATGGTCATTTTTTCTGTATCAAATGGTATTCCATTTTTGTTACAAGTTATGTTAGATTTGCATAAACTTGTTTCTGCATCTTTTCCATTAACATTAAAAGGTCGTAGGTCAACTAACATTAAATGAGTGTCGGTTCCTCCAGAAAAAATTTTAAAACCATTATTCTTTAAAGTTTCTGATAGAATTTTAGCATTATCAATCACTGATTTAATATATTCTTTAAATTCAGGTTTGAGAGCCTCTTGAAACGCTACTGCTTTTGCTGCAATAACATGCATCAAAGGTCCGCCTTGATAACCAGGAAATACTGCAGAATTAATTTTTTTATATAATTCTTCATTGTTGGTTAATATGATTCCGCCTCTAGCACCTCTTAAAACTTTATGAGTGGTGGATGTAACAACGTCAGCATATTGAATTGGATTGGGGTAATATTTTCCAGCTACTAGACCAGAGAAATGGGCCATATCTACCATTAGGTAAGCATTTGCTTTATCTGCAATTTCTCGAAACTTCTTAAAATCTATAATTCTTGAATACGCGCTACCACCAGCAATAATAAGTTTTGGTTTATGTTTAATTGCTAATTCAAGTATTTGATCATAATCAATTAAACCTGTTTCTTTGTTCACTTCATAATGGAGTGCGTTTAACCATTTTCCTGAAATAGAAACTTTTGCGCCATGAGTAAGGTGACCTCCTGAATTTAAACTCATACTAAGTATTGTATCTCCTGGATTTAGGAGCGCTAAATATACAGCACCATTTGCTTGAGAGCCTGAATGTGGTTGAACATTAGCATATTTACAATCAAATAATTTTTTTACTCTTTCAAGAGCAAGTTCTTCGGCTTTGTCTACAAAATCACAACCTCCATAATATCTTTTGGACGGATAACCTTCGGCATATTTATTTGTCATTATCGAACCTTGAGCATCTAAAACAGCTTTTGAAACAATATTTTCTGAGGCAATAAGTTCAACGTGTTGCTGTTGTCTTTCAAGTTCAAGTTTTATTGAATTATATAAATCTGGGTCTGATATCGATAAATCATTATCAAAAAAGTTTTGATAGCTTGTAGAATTATATTTATTTAATTTTGACATATTATATTAGATTTTTTTAACTCTTTTCAAATGTCTACCACCCTTAAATTTTGTTTTTAAAAAAATATTTACACATTCTAAAGCAACTTTTTTTTTAGTCAATCTAGCACCAATTGATATTACGTTGGCATTATTATGTTCTCTGCATAATTTTGCTGATTTTGGACTATAACACAATGCGGCTCTAATATTTTTGTGCTTATTAGCAGCCATAACCATACCCATACCTGATGCGCATATTAAAACACCAAATTCGCTATTACTTTTAATTTTTTTAGATAACTTATGAGCAAAATCAGGATAATCAACAGAATCTTTGTTTTTGGGACCTAAATCACTAATATTTTTTTTTTTATTAATTAAGAATTTTTTAATATCTTCTTTTAAATCAAAACCTGCGTGGTCAGATGCCAAAAATATTTTTTTTACTTTTAGAGCTTTAATTAATTGCACTTGTATTACAATATACTCGTTGAATTATATAACATAAACATCATATATCACAATATTTTATTAAGATCTTATCTTTTAATTAAATTTATAGTCCGTTAAGCAAGCCACTAAATGGACTCTGTTTTCTTCACCGCCATTAAAGGCGTTATGGTATTTAACATTATTTGTTATGTAGACAGATCCATCAGCGCGTAAATGTTTCGCTACATTTTCAATAACCATCATACATCCGGGGTTTGTAATCAGCGGTATATGAAGTCTTGGTTCTGGATCTCTATGCCAGCTTAATGTAGATCTTGGCTCTTTTAAAAGAATTCTTACGCGTCCTAATTTAAATTTAGATTTTAAAGTTTCATAAACTTCCTTAAAATACGTATGTTCAAAATCACTTACAAACTCTGTATATTTTGTTTCGTCTAAATTTTTATCTCTTAAAACTTCTTTGCCCGTATGATCTGGCATCGTCCAATATATACCTCTTGCGTTATTTCCTTTTGTAGATTCTGGTTTTCCAGGAACTTGATTTAAGCAAATAGCAGCAAAATTTTTTACGCCATTAGCCGTGTCATATTTTTTAATTTTTAACACCTCTTTAAGGCTTTCTTGAAGTTTGGTAATATCAAATTTTAAGTCTTTGATAGTATGAAAGTCTGCCAAATTGTTCATAATTATCCTTTAAATTATTAAATGCAGTAAATCTACACTATATTATTAATAAATTAAATAGTAGGCTAGTTTTGTCGCAACAGAATTCAAAATTAAAATAATATAAACTTATTTATATATTGAGAACAATTATCATATGAAAAACATTGCTTCATACCCAAGCACAAGATTAAGAAGAAATAGAAAAAACGATTGGTCGCGAAGACTTGTTCAAGAAAACAACTTATCCACAAATGATCTGATTTGGCCGATATTTATTAGAGAAGGAAAAAATATTATAGAACCAATTAAGTCAATGCCGGGGGTATTTAGATATTCATTAGATAAAGTTGAAAAATTAGTTGAAAAGTCATTAGCTAATAAAATACCGATGATTGCTTTATTTCCAAGCACGGATGAATCTAAAAAAGATTTAAAAGGATCCGAGGCATTGAATAAAAATAATTTAGTTTGCAAAGCATTAAGATTAATTAAAAGAAATTATAAAGATATAGGATTAATGTGCGATGTGGCTCTTGATCCTTATACCAGTCATGGCCATGATGGAGTTATTAAAAATAATTATGTAGATAACGACGAAACTATAAAAATTTTAGTTAAACAATCTTTGTTACAAGCAGAAATGGGTTGTGATGTAATTGCGCCATCTGACATGATGGACGGAAGAGTTGGAGCGATAAGAAAGTCCTTAGATAAAAATAATTTTAAACTTGTTCAAATTTTATCTTATGCAGTCAAATATGCTTCTAATTTTTATGGGCCATTTAGAGACGCCATAGGTTCTAAAAAATCACTTAAAAGTGATAAAAAAAACTATCAAATGAGTTTTTTTAACACAGATGAAGCTTTAAGAGAGGTTAGTCTAGATATAAAAGAAGGAGCTGATTTTGTAATGGTAAAACCTGGCATGCCGTACTTAGACATTATTAGTAAAATTAAAGAAAACTTTAAAATACCTGTATTTGCTTATCAAGTATCTGGTGAATATAGTATAATTAAAAATGGAATAAACGACAACTTGTTTACAAAAGATATTATAATTGAAACCTTAGCTTCGTTTAAAAGATCTGGTGCCAGTGCAATTGTTACTTATTTTGCTAATGAAATAGCAAAAGAATTAAAATAAAATTAAAAATATTTTTCTAAAATGCTTCTTGAAAATGGAAATCTTAATTTATTAGGTGTTATAAAGTTTTCTATAAGAAGATTTTTATTAAATATTAAAGCATCTTTAATATCTGAGTCAGAAAATTTACCTCCGTTATTATCAAAAAGTATAGATGGAACTTTAAATAAACGATCGTTAATTTTAATAGATTTAATTAAAGCATTCTCTTTAGTATAAAAATTTACTGCGAAACCTAATTCTTTGATAAGTGAAAGTTCCCAAAAAATATAAGCTTTAATCCATTGATCATTTATCAAACATTCAATTAAGTTATCGAATGCTCGATAAATTTTTTTATTAACCTGCCCTTCTGGCAATAAGATTTTTAATATAGAAGATGCCGCAAGTATACATATAGTCTTTTTTTTATTGTCAAAAAATTGTGGAGATGTTGGTTTAATTAACTCAACGGTAAAATAACCAGGTTTATTTTGATTTTTTGATTTACAATTAATTGAGATTTTATTACCAATTTGGAACTTTTTTTTTTGCTCCCTTGATGAACCCCCATAAACAATACCTGAATATTTGCCATGATCTAATGTAAACACTTCAATAATAATAGAGTTTTCATTATAATTTGTTTTGGATAATAAATAGCCTTCGTCTTTCCAGAACATTTATTTAATATTCAGATCAATTAGCAAACGTTTTGCACTGCTTTGTTCTGCTTCTTGTTTGGATTTGCCAATACCATAATATTCTTTTGTGCCTTTTATTTTAACAGAGATTTTAAAAGTTGGGTTATGGTTAGGGCCTTTTGAACTTAGAAACTTGTAAACTGGTAATTCCTTATTAAGTTTAAGCGAATGTTCTTGAAGTTGAGTTTTAGGATCTAATACTGTAATGTTAGAAATCATGAGTTCGCTATTCCATAATTTTAAAACAAATTTTTCAATAAAGGTATATCCTTGATCTATATATAGGGCTCCTATAAAAGCTTCGCATGCATCACTAAGAATCTTTTCATCAGTTTTTTTAATATTTTTTTTTGAACTTCCAATTTGAATGTATCGCTGGAGACCTATTAACCAAGAAATTTTTGCACAAGTTTTTCTATTAACAAGCTTTGCAAATTTTTTATCCATACTGCCTTCATTTTCGTTTGGATATAAGTCGTATAATTTTTTAGACAGGATAAGACCTATAACTCTGTCACCTAAAAATTCAAGTTTTTCATTGTTATATATTTTATTAGCACTTTTATGCGTTAGGGATTGTTGTATCAACACATAATCATTAAATTTTAATTTAAATTTTTTTTCTAAATCTTGAATTTTTGTTTTCATTTTATTTTTGTTAAAACTCTGTTAAATCGAATGCTTTTATTCCATTTAAAAAAATTAATTATACTAGAAACTTTTTTATCATTAGAAAAAAAAATAATTCTTGCTTTACCGACAATGTTGTTAAAATTGACATATCCTACACTACTTAAAAATCTACTATCTTTGGAGCAATCTCTATTGTCGCCCATAAAAAAATAGTGGTTTTTAGGAACTAAATATTTATCTGTATTTTGCATCGAACCATTTTTTCTATAAGCAATATTGTAAGATTTACCATTGGGTAGAGTTTCTTTAAAAGCTGATATCGAAATAGGTTTTTCACCACAGTTTATTATCAATTCTTTATTTAATTTTTCGCTAAGTACTTTTTTATTATTTATATATAAATTGGCATTAATAATTTGTATTTCGTCACCAGGCAAACCTATTAATCGCTTGATGTAATCTGTTCTATTATCAGCTGGAGTCTTAAAAACTATCACATCACCTCTCTCTGGTTTTTTTGTAAACAATCTTTTGTTGTAAATATTTGGGCTAAAAGGAAAAGAATGTTTGCTGTAACCATAGGAATACTTAGATACAAATAAACGATCACCTATTAGTAAAGTTGGTTCCATTGATGATGACGGTATGTAAAAAGGTTGAAATAAAAAACTTCTAATAATTAATGCTATAAATAGCGCATAAATCAATGTTTTGGCATTTTCAATTATTTTATTTCTCATTAAGATAAAGATATAATAACAGTTGCTTGAGCCCAAGGTATATCATCAGATAAAGAGAGATGGATATTATAATTTTTAGTTTTCATTTTTTTTTTAAAATATAGCGCCGTTTTTCCTTTAAGTAAAATATACGGTTTACCTTTTTTATTATTTAATACATGAATATTTTTAAAACTTATATCCTTATTAATTCCTGTGCCCAAAGCTTTACTAAAGGCCTCTTTTGCGGCAAATCTCTTAGCATAAAAAGGATACGGATTACTTTTTTTTTCACAATAGATAATTTCATTTTTTGAAAATATTTTTTTTTTGAAATTAGTTTCTTTTTTTTTAAGAATTTTTTCTATTCTTTTTATATTAACAATGTCTGTCCCAATTCCCAATATTTTCATTTTACTTATTAATAATTTTTATAAATTTTTTTATAACTTTTTTCAAACCCACAAAAATAGATTCGGCTATTATAAAATGGCCTATATTATATTCTGTTATACAATCAATTTTAGAAATAATTTTTGCAGAGTTGTATGTAAGTCCATGACCGGCATGGACATCTAATCCGATTTTTCTACCCAAAATAGCAGAAGATTTAATTTTTTTATATGCAGCTTTATAACTTTTATTTTTATTAACTAAATTACAAAAATTACCAGTATGAAGTTCTATGCCATTGGCACCTATCTTTTTAGCTTTAAGTACATCAAGTAACTTTGGTTCAATAAATAATGATACTTTAATTTTATGTTTATTTAGTTTTAAAATTATTTTTTTTAATTGTATTAATTTTTTATTTAGATTTAAACCACCTTCTGTAGTGATTTCTGATCTTTTTTCAGGAACGATACAAACGAAATTTGGTTGGTATCTTATGGCAATGTTTACCATTTCTTTAGTTGGTGCAATTTCTAAATTAAGAGGAATTTTTAATTTTTTTTTTATATATTTTAAATCATAATCTCTGATATGCCTTCTGTCTTCACGTAAATGTATAGTAACAGAATCGGCTCCACATTTTTCAGCTATAAGAGCTGCTTTAAGAGGATTGGGATAAAGTACTCCTCTTGCATTTCTTATTGTAGCTACATGGTCAATATTAACACCTAGTTTTTTATTTATCATTTAGAAGAGTTTCTACTGCCTGGCTTTGATGGTTTAAGATTCTTTAAATCATTTGGTAGTTCGTTTGGCTTATACGTTTCTATCTTAAATTTTACTTGTGAAATGATTTTTTGTTTTATTAGAAGGTCAGTAGAAGATCTATCTATAATGCATGAGTAACCAAGTAAAACAGAATTGTTCTCTTTTATAAGGTTAGCGCATTCTATGGCAGATTTTCCTGTAGTAATAACATCTTCTACTATTAAAACTTTTGAATTTTTGGGTATTATAAAGCCTCTTCTTAAGACTAACTTGCCTTCAACTCTTTCTGCAAAAAGAGTTTCAACATTTAACTGCCTTCCAATTTCATAGCCAACTACTATTCCACCTATAGCAGGTGATAAAATCATATCAATTTCTTTAAAATTTTTTTTAATTTTTTCACTTAACGATTTACAAATAATATTAGCTTGATTTGGATGACTAAGAAGCTTTGCACATTGAATGTATTCTTTGCTATGCAATCCCGAAGAAAGAACAAAATGTCCTTCAAGTAATGCGTTAGTTTCTTTTAAAATTTTTAAAGATTCTTTGTATGAGAGCATCCTTTTTCCTGTGTCTTATGATTTTAAATTTATACTCCTTTAACTTTAGTACGCTTATTAATTCTGTGTATTTTTTTAAATCTGTAACCTGTATATCAAAAATAAATTCTAAATAATCAATTTTTTTTGTAACAATCTCCATATTTATAATATTACACTGATTAATTCCTATCAAGCTACTTACTTCGCCTAACTTTCCAGGTTGATTGGGTATTTTAATGCAAAGTCCTGTTAGGTATTTTTTATTTTTATTAATTAAAACATTAGATTTATTGTGCCAGAACCTTCTTATTCCAGCACGAGCCTTACCGGTTTTTGTTAATGATAACCAGTGTAAAGACGGGTAAGCTTTCTTTGATACGATTATTTTTACTAAGTCGCCATTTCTTAAAGTGCTTTGAAACGGAGAAGTTTTTCCATTAATCTCACAACTAATTGCACTATCGCCAACTTTAGTATGTACCGCATAAGCAAAGTCTATTGGTGTAGCATTTTTTGGTAATTTTATTACCTCACCATCTGGTGTAAAACAAAATACACTTTCTTGAAACATTTGTAATTTAGTATACTCAAAAAAATCTTTAGGGGTTGATCCCTTATCTATAATCTCTACTAAATCTCTTAACCAATCATACTGTTGAAGAACTTGTTGGCTCAATTTTTCAGAAGATTTGTATAACCAATGTGATGCAATACCTCTTGCAGCGAAATCATGCATTTCTTTAGTTCTAATTTGAATTTCAACTCTTTGATTTTTAGGTCCAATAATTGCAGTGTGTATAGATTTATAATTATTTATCTTAGGGGTTGAAATATAATCTTTAAACTTTCCAGGAATTGTTGACCAATTACTATGAAATATACCCAAGACACGATAACAAGTTTGTATATCTTTTACAACTACTCTAAAACCAACAATGTCTGTAATTTGTTCGAGTGATATTCTTTTTGTTTGAATTTTTCTCCAAATAGAAAATGGTGATTTTTCTCTACCAATTATTTGCACAGTTATGTTATTTTTAATTAACGTTTCATTAAAAGTTTTTGAAATATTTTTAAAATTATCGTCTATATTTTTTTT
>CAJQSJ010000050.1 GCA_905612535.1 uncultured Pelagibacteraceae bacterium
TTTAAATATATTTATTAGAACAATACTTTTAACCTTTTCTTTTTTATGGTTTACTTATCTTGGAAGCCAAATTGGTGAAGATTATATTGCCGCAAATGCTATTTTAATTAATTTAGTTTTTCTGTCTGCTTTTATTTTGGATGCTTACGCTTTTTCTACTGAGGGAATAGTTGGCTACTCTCTTGGCAAAAATGATATCAATCTTTTTAAAAAGATTGTTAAAAATTCTTTTATTCTAAGCTCAATTACTGGATTGATCATTTCAATTATTTATTTCTTAATTAATAAGTTTGCTATTCACTTAATGTCTAACATTGAGGTCATCAGAAGTCTTAGCTCTTCTTATGCGGTTTGGTTAATTATAATGCCTTTAATCTCTTCATTTTGCTATCAATTCGATGGAATATTTATTGGAGCATCACAGACGAAAGAGTTGCGTAATGCAATGATTTTTTCAGTATTCTCATATGTAATTATCTCCTTAATATTGGCAGATCTTTTGGGCAACTCTGGTATTTGGATTTCACTATGTCTATTTATGATTTTAAGAGCTTTGTCTCTATATTATTATTTAGATAAAATTTATTTAAGGTTTAATGCCATTAAATCAATTTAATTAATTTTTAGTTAACTTACAGAATCTTAGTTAACGGCGCCTCGGAACAGAACGTCCCTTATAAATTTAATTATTTTGGTGTGGACTGTGTGGGGCTCGAACCCACGACCTAACGATTAAGAGTCGTCCGCTCTACCAGCTGAGCTAACAGTCCTTCAAACCCGAAACCAATATCCCTAAAAGTTTTTTTGTAATCAAAAATTATTATCTTGTTTTAAACGCCATCGGCTAGAAACAAATCAGTATCGCAAGCTTTTCCTCTTACTGCTTTTTTTGCTTGATAGCCTTTGCCCATATTTATTCCTCCTTTGTTTATTTTTAATCCTACTACAATTTGTGACAAGACTTGAGTCTAGAATCCGATCACAAACTGATCGCAGTTAGCGTACAATTATATGCATTTGACTAAAAATAAACATTGAAATACAATGGTGGGAAAGAGTGGAAACTGTTACTAACGATTAGATAGAAGGGTAGATTCCCTTGATCCGCTCTAATTTTAATAACAGAAAGTGCAATATGAACGATACAAGTGATTTACATGATAAAAATTGTATACCATGCAAAGGTGGTATCCCACCTTTTGCTATATCTGAAATACATAAATATTTAAAAAAGGTTGATGGTTGGGACGTAAAAAAGAAAGAAGGAGAAACATATTTTCTTGAAAAAAATTTTACTTTTGAAAATTTTCTACAAAGCCAAAAATTTGTAAATAAAGTTGGAAACATTGCAGAACAAGAGGGTCATCATCCGGATATAGAGTTCGGGTGGGGTTATGCTAAAATTCAAATTTTTACTCATAAAATTAAAGGTCTTGTAGAAAGTGATTTTATTTTAGCAGCTAAGGTTGATAAAATTACAATTTAATGTTTAAAATGTCGTGTTCCAGTAAGCGCCATTACAATTCCGGCTTCATTTGCTGCTTTGATAACATCTTGATCGTGTACGGAGCCACCAGGCTGTATAATGGCCTTAATTCCAGACTCTATTAGATGCTTAATACCGTCTGAAAAAGGAAAAAAAGCATCAGAGGCAGCAACAGAACCCACAATCTTATCAGGCAAAAATTCTAGTGCTTTATCAGCTGCAATTTTACAGCTATCTAATCTACTTGGTTGGCCTGATCCAATTCCAATAGTTGAATTTTCATTTGCCAAAACTATTGCATTAGATTTTACAAACTTACAAATATTAAAAGCAAATTTTAAATTTTTTATTTGTTTAGGAGAGGGTTTTTTCTTTGTTACTATTTTTAATTTTTTTTGAAACAATACGCTATCCGCATCCTGTGCTAGAAAAGCATTTCCTAAAAAAAGATAATGCTGACTATTATTAAAATTAAAATTACCACAATTAATTAATCTTATATTTTTCTTCTTTTTTAAGATTCTTAATGCATCTTTTGTGAAGCCTCTACCTATTATTATTTCAAAAAATTTTTTATTAATTTTATTTGCTAGTTTTTTAGAAACAATTGAATTGATGGCAACAATACCACCAAATGCACTGATTGGATCACATATTAAAGCGTTATCAAATGATGCAAGCTGGTTTCTTTTGGTAGAAACGCCGCAGGGATTGGAATGTTTAATTATAGCGACTCCTATATTTTTTCTGAAAGAGCCCAAAATATTTAAAGCAGAATATATATCGTTATAATTATTAAAACTTAATTCTTTTCCATGAAGTTGTTCCAAACCAGTTTCACCAGTTGTTGAATAAATACTTGCATTCTGGTGTGGGTTTTCCCCGTATCTTAAATTTTTTAAAATTTTGCCACTTATTGTTTTGGTCTCTGGAAACTTTATTTTCGATTCTTTATTTAGCCAGTCAGATATTAAAGAGTCATAATAAGCGGTTAAACTAAATGCTTTAGCGGACATGAGCTTTCTAAAACCATAAGAAGTTCCACCTCTTTGTTTTTTTAGTTCATTAATTAATTGGTCGTAGTCTGCTATATTAGAAATGACAGCAACATCATTAAAATTTTTTCCTGCAGCCCTGATAAGAGTTGGCCCACCAATATCTATATATTCAATTAATTTTTTAAAATTTAATTTATTAAGTTTTTTTTCAAATGGGTAAATATCAACAATCACCAAATCTATATTTTTTATATTTTCTTTTTTAATATCTTTTTTATGATTTCGGTTATTTCGTATATTAAGTATTCCACCATAGATCTTGGGGTGTAGAGTTTTTACTCTACCACCAAGCATTTCAGGAAAATTTGTGTAATCTGATATTTCGGTACATTTATATTTTAATTTTTTGATATACATATGCGTCCCACCTGAGCTTAAAATTTGTATGTTAAATTTTTTTAAAACAGGCAGTAACATTTTTAAATTTGTTTTGTCAGATACTGAAATAATTGCTGTTTTGATTTTCATTAACTAATTCTTTCAATTAACCATTTTGTTGTAATTATTTCTTTGTTAATTATACCCGATATATAAACTGATTCACTATTTATAATTTTTTTTTTATTACCTAAAAAAATATTTTTTTCTATTTTAAAAATATTTGTATCACTTTTTAAAAGCCAACCTTCGCCATTCGATAAACTAATTAATATTGAGTCCCCGGCCTTTGTTTTAACTATTTTAGCATCATGATGTATATGAAACCTCACAAAATAAATTAATGATTTATTAATATTTTTTCTTTTTTTCAACTCATCGGTTCCAATTATTTTGTCGCGTTTCTTAAAAATTTTGACTGATCTATTATGAAGATACCCAAACTCTTTTTCATATCCATTGTGTGATGCATATATTAAAAAAAAATCTTTTTCTTCTAAGTAATTTTTATTTATTATCTTGTGTCTTTTTAAGAGAGAATTTCCATAAACTCTACTTACCACCTCTTTCTTTTGGAAAGCGCATGAAGAAGTATCATTTATATATAATGTAGAATGTGCAGCTGTTGATCTACTCGAAAATGTAAGTTTATCCGATAAATATTTTCCATATCCAGAATTAGATATTATTTTTTGTTTGTTTGAGGTGAGCTCAAAAGACAAACATCCAGCTTGGTAATTTTTTGAAAAACTATTAGGAGGTGGATTACCACAGTCAATAAAAAACTCGAGTTTTTTCTTTTTAATTTTATAAAAATCTGAAATCTCATATTCCTTATTAACAAATCTATATTTTAATGTTTTTAAAAATAAATCATATTCTTTGTGGTTGATTTCTGTTGCACCATTAAACAGAGGAAACTGCTTATTAGAAGAAGACAGCATCGCGTAGCAATTGCCAGTTTTAATTATAATTTCATTTAAAAAATTTGGTATATCGATTTGTGCCTCTTTGAACCACTCTCTTATTAAAACTAAATATTTTGTACAAATAAATACCTCTTCAGGATTTCTTGTTTTAGGGAAGCCATCTTTATCAAAATAATTTTTTACAGTTTTTTCCAACTCCTTAACACCCACTTTAAAGTTCGAATTATTTTCTTTAAATATCATTCCTGATAATATTATTGCCGCACAACAAATAATTTTTACTTGATCATGAAATATATTATTTATATTTTTAGACAAGAAATTTGATTGTTTTAATAAACAGATAAGAAAATTTTCCTTGTAAATTTGACTTGAATCTTCCAAAGTAATTTCGGTATTGGATGCCCACGCAATGATTCTTTTGGCCATTATTTCCATTTCCCAAGCTTTTGAATCATAATCAAAAAAATTATCAATCCAACTTTTTATGATTTTTTGAGTTATTTTTTTGTTATTTTTTCTATTTAACTTTGTAAGCCACAAAAAATTATGCAAATTATCAAAATTTAGTTTATTAATTGCATTTATTTTCCACAAAGATTCAGGGTTTGTATTGGTGATCTTATAAAAATCTTGAGACGTAGAAGTTAAAGAGGAGGCTAGGTACATGCTGGGTGTATAAAAAATTCTATCAGGTACAAAAGTTACTAGTTTTTTATTATAAAAATTACTACTAAAATAATAATTTTTTAAATTTATAGAAAATAATTTAATAATAGAAAAAAAGTATAGCTTTATACCTTTTAACTTTTTCATTTCTAACCTTTTCTTAATAATTGGATATTTTTTTTTAGGTCTCCGTTATTTTCTTTAAAAATAGTTGTGCCCGAAACTAGTATGTCCACTCCTGCCATTTTAGCTATTTTAGCATTTTCAAAATTGATACCACCATCTATTTCAATTTGAGTTTTAAGACCTTGCTCATCTATTTGTTTACGCAATGATTTAACTTTCTCTAAAGTTTCTTTTATAAACTTTTGTCCACCAAAACCAGGATTTACACTCATTATTAAAACCAAATCAATCATTTTTAAAACAGGCAAAACCTTATCTATCGAAGTTTCTGGATTTAGCGAAACACCAGCTTTTTTATTTAAAGATTTAATTTTTTTTATGCTAGCCACCAGGTCGTCTGTGGCCTCAGGATGAATTGTAATAATATCTGCACCAGCTTCTGCAAAATTAGTAATAAATTCATGAACAGGCGATATCATTAAATGGACATCAAATGGTAAAGATGTATATTTTCTGAGTTTACTTATAACCTCTGGTCCAATAGTAATATTAGGAACAAAATGTCCATCCATAACATCAATATGTATTAAATCGGCCTCAGCCTTTTCCAGGCTTTTTATTTCGCTTCCTAATTTACTAAAATCTGCTGATAAAATTGACGGTGAAATTTTAATAGAAGTCATATTAATTTTATATTTTTATATTTGAATTATGTCAAAAAAAAAGAAGGGCGAGAATTCCCGCCCTTCTTGAATAACTTTTTAGTCTTTTACTTTTACCTATCCTCTTGCTGAGTCTCCAATATCATCTACTAGAGAGCTCACTGATTTTCTAGGCATTGTAGACATTTCCATTTTGTAAGCCAAGAACCACATCATTCCACATCCTAAAACCCAGAATAATATTTGCCAAGCCCAAATTGATGGAATCCCAAAAGTCCATGTACTGATGTCATTTGGCGAACCAAATATATCATTACCTATAACAGCTCCTGGTCCAATTCCGAAGAACAACCAAGCAATTGTAATTATCCAAGCCGCCGGCTTAAGACTTTGCTTGCTTGCTGGAAGACCAGCGTGGTCTGCTAAGAAGTCATGATATTTTTGTCTATGCGCACGCTCTCTTGTGTTCTGTGTCATTGCAGAAATAGGTATTGCAACAAGTAAGTTAGCAAACATACCCCAGAATGCAGAGTGCATTGTCCAAGGCCATCTACCCCATGGAAGAGCACCACCAAATAAATTTTGGCCAATACTTTCCGTTAAGCATACACCTACAATTCCCGCTAATAGACCCCAAGATACACCTTCTCTTGTCATCCATGGGAAATAACAAATCGAAGCTAATGGAACCCACATTTGGAAACCAAACGCTACCGCTAATCCTCCCAATAGTACCAATGCATCTTTAGAGAATGTTGCAACTAATAAAGCTGCACCAACTACAAAAACAACCATCATACGTCCGAAGAACTTTTGTTCTTCATGACTCATTTTTGGTTTAAAGAATTTTTTGTAGATATCTCTAGTTAACATTGATGAACAAGTAGACATATAAGCAGCGCCCGTTGACTGCATCGCAGCCAAAGCACATACCGCTAAAAGACCCACAAACCAAGGAGCTGCATCACCAACCGTATTAATAAGATATGGCACAAGACTACCTTGTCCACCCTTACCAATCGACTCTGGGAGTACATTCGAAATATTTGCTCCTGCTGCATTCACAATGGGGTCAGCACCTAGTAGATGAGCTCCCATTCCTTGAGCCGCCGTAAAGAAGAATAGGGCAAAACCTATTCCAACTGATGAAGCCCAAACTTGTTGTGGTGCAAATGGTTCTGGACTTTTGTTAGAGAAAGCCCACATTGAAAATGCCGGTGAAGAATGAATGCCCATAAGAGCAAACATATAAGTTAACACCATCATTCCTGTCCACAACCCTCCTACTGGAGTTTCTTTTCCTAAACCAGCAGTAAATTGTATGACGCCCGGAATGGCAAAATAAGCAGAGTAGTTATCACCTGGAGTTCGTCCCCATTTAGTGCCTTCTACTAAAGCTATTTTTCCTAAACCTTCGTTTAATGAAGCCCAACCTCCAACGAGGTCGTATGCAATAAAACCAATTGCTATAATCCCAAACCATAGCAGAACAGCTTGCAAAGTGTCTACGTAAGCAACAGATTTTAATCCGCCTAATCCTACATAAAGTGCAACGATACCTGCTAGTACCCAAGTACCAGTAGTTACGCCCCACATACCATCTGATAATACGTTAAATAATTTACCAGATCCCGCTAATTGCAATCCTAAATAAGGAATTGAGAAACATAAAGCCACGACAACAGTTAAAACACGCACCATATCACCCTTAAAGTAATCTGCTAGCATTTCTCCTGGAGTTACGTAACCGAAACGTTTTCCAAGTATCCATTGTCTTTTTAAGAATATCACACCTGTAAAAGGAATTGTGATCACATAAAAAGATGCGTAAGCATACTGAAAACCATCTCTATAAATTAATCCTGGGTGACCTAAAAAAGTCCATCCAGAGAATGAAGTAGCTGTAGCGGCTAGCACGAATACCCACATAGGAAGTTTTCTTCCTGATATAAAATAATCCGAAGCTGTTTTCGCTTGTTGTGCTCCTTTAATACCCCAGAAAATACAATATCCCCAATAGAGCAATACAAAAGCCATCAGCCACACTATTTTTGCTGACATATAAGACCCCCTTTTTTATTTTTACTTTTATTTTTAAAACCAAAATGCTAGAGTTTAATTCTAGTCACTCAATATGAAAATTGTGCATCAATTAATCACTTAAAGCAAGACTTACAAAAGAGTTAAAACTTAAAATATATACAACTATTGATTGAAATTATTAGTAAATCAGTGATATTTAAATGCTAAAACTAAAAAAAATTTTATGAATTTTAAAATATATTACAGTTTATTTCACGATCCTATATGGACATTAATTTTAAGCGCAGCCTTATTTTTTCCTGTGAGACAATTAATATGGGTTTTGTACGTTAGGAGAAAACAAAAAAAACAAAAGTTAGTTTCTGAACAAGAAATAAATATTTTAAAAAAAAAGGCAGCATTCACTTCAATTTTTTTATCTTTAGTTTTTAGTTATGTATATGTAAATCAGGTATTTAATTGATGGACAAACAAACAAATATTTTAAAAAGATTTGTAATTTATATGGCGGTACTAACTTTTGTGATGTTTACCGTCTGGGCTTTTATTAAATCTTTCAAAAACAGACCTCCTGGCGATTACCATACTGAAGTGTGTGATAACCGTTTAAAGGATAAAGAATATGAAAAAGCTTTAAAAGCAGCAAACACTGCTTTGGAAAAAACCCCTAATCACCGAGGAGCCATTATGTGCAAAGCATTAATTTTTATTTCTAAAAAAGAATACCCAAAGGCAGTCGATGAATTAAACTATTTAATAAGTTTTTTAGAAAATAATGTTGAAGATGATGATAAAACAGGAATAGGAACGCTAGCTGCCGCATATGCAAACCGAGGAATTGTTAAAGATAGAGAAAAAAAATATGAAGAAGCTTTGGAAGATTATATAAAAGCTCTTGGCATTGATCATGTAGCTGTTGCTGGACCGGGTTTAGGTACTATTATTTTAAATTACAAATTTAAATCATCATCAGTAAAAGAGCGCGCTCTATATTTAAATGAACAACTTCAGCTTCCAATAGAAGAGAGAGTTTTAAGTATAAAAGAATTGGACGAGGGGCAGGTTATGCACAAACCAGGTAAACTTTAATTTCCAAAGCCGGGTAAGATAATACCCAATACGTTTTTCAACAGAAATAAAATAAAATAAATTGCTGCAATGCATCCAAAAAATAATCTCACAAAATCTTTCTTACCTTCTGCGGTTCTGTATGTAAGGGCATGGTGGGCTATTAAGGCGGTAACTATTAAAAATATAATATTTACAATTTTTTCATATTCTTGTGGAATAAAATCGAACATTAATTATTTATTTTTTCTGTTTTCTACTAAACTGTTAACCACAGTCGGATCAGCCAAAGTAGTTGTGTCACCCAATTGATCATGTTCATTTGATGCGATTTTTCTAAGTATTCTTCTCATAATTTTTCCAGACCTAGTTTTGGGTAAACTGGGGGCAAACTGTATTAAATCAGGTGTTGCTATTGGGCCAATTTGTTTTCTTACCCATAGCTTTAAATCTCTTTCTAAATCTCCGCTGGGTTCCTCATTTACATTTAAGGTCACATAACAATAAAGGCCATTTCCTTTTATATCATGGGGGTAGCCTACTACAGCGGCCTCAGCAACTTTAGGGTGGGCAACAAAAGCACTTTCGAGCTCTGCTGTTCCTAAATTATGCCCAGAAACTATAATTACATCATCCACTCTTCCTGTAATCCAGTAATATCCATCTTTATCTCTTTTGCATCCATCACCAGTAAAATATTTTCCATCAAATTGAGAAAAGTAAGTACTAATAAATCTTTCATGATCGCCATAAACAGTTCTCATTTGCCCTGGCCAAGATTGAACTATACACAGATTTCCTTTGCACACTCCCTTTAAAGTTTTCCCTTTCGCGTCAACAATAATTGGTTTAATGCCATAAAATGGTTTAGTTGCCGAGCCTGGTTTAAGATCTATAGCTCCTGGTTGTGGCGCAATTAATATTCCGCCCGTCTCTGTTTGCCACCAAGTGTCCACAATTGGACATTTTGATTCTCCCACAACATCATAATACCAGCGCCAGGCTTCTGGATTAATTGGTTCACCAACGGTACCTAAAAGCCTTAAAGATTTCCTGCTTGTTTTCTTTACTGGTCTATCACCCTCTCTCATTAAAGCTCTCAGTGCAGTTGGAGCGGTATAAAAAATATTTACTTTATATTTGTCTACAATTTTCCACCATCTAGAAACATCAGGATAATTTGGAACCCCCTCAAACATAATTGTTGTTGCTCCGTTCGCTAGAGGCCCATAAATAATATAGCTATGTCCAGTTACCCAACCAATATCGGCAGTGCACCAGTAGATATCATTTTTTTTATAATCAAAAATATAATGATGTGTCATGGATGCATACACCATGTAACCCCCGGTAGTATGAAGAACTCCTTTAGGTTTTCCAGTAGATCCAGAAGTATAAAGAATAAATAGAGGGTCTTCTGCGTTCATTTCTTCAGGTTCACAATGACTCGGAACATCTGACGTCATGTCTTCATACCAAACATCTCTATCTTCAGTCCAGTCCACTTTATTTCCAGTTCTTTTGACCACTACACACTTTTTAATATCTGGACATTTTTTTAAAGCTTCATCTGTAATTTTTTTAAGGGGAATAGTTTTCCCTCCTCTTACCCCTTCGTCAGCAGTAATTATATAATCTGATTTACAATCATTTATTCTTCCTGAGATCGAGTCAGGTGAAAAACCACCAAATATTATTGAGTGAACTGCACCGATTCTTGCACATGCTAACATTACATATGCTAGTTCAGGTATCATAGTTAAATAGATTGTTACTCTATCTCCTTTTTGTACACCAATTGATTTCAAACCGTTTGCGGCCTTACAAACATTTTTGTGAAGCTCTTTATAACTAATATGTTTCGAATCTTTTGGATCATCACCAACCCATATAATTGCTGTTTTATTTTTTTTATTTTTTAGATGTCTATCTATACAGTTTGAAGATGCATTAAGCGTTCCGTCATAGTACCATTTAATTCTAACGTCAGTTTTACTATATTTAACATCTTTTATTTTTTTATATGGCTTAATCCAATTGATCGTCTTTCCTTCTTTTTTCCAAAATTCATCATTATTTTTTATTGAGTGTTTATATTTTTTTTCATAAAGCGCTTTATTTGCATGTGCACTTTTTGACCATTTTCTAGATACTTTAAAAATTAATTCTTTATCTGCAATATTTTTAATTTTTTTTCTAGATTTTACCTTTCTAGATTTTTTCCTAGATTTAAATTTATTTATTTTTTTTCTTTTTTTAATCAATTTTCACCTAATATTAATTAAATACTATGTTAGATTGTACTAATCTTATAAATTGTTTTCCAGCTTTTATAATCTATAGGCATCACCGATAATCTACTTTGCTTGACGAGAGCCAAGTGATTGAGAGTTTTATTTTTTTTTATATTTTCAAGTGTTACAGTTTTTTCTAGTTTTTCTTTAAACTTTACTTGAACAGCTACAAATCTGCCTTCTTTATCGGTTTTATCTATAAAAGCTGTTTTAATGATCTCGACTACACCTACAATTTCTTTACCAATATTAGAATGGTAAAAAAAACAAAGATCTCCTTTTTGCATGTTCTTTAAATTTTTTGCAGCTTGGTAATTTCTTACTCCATCCCAAGGAGCACCTTTAACACCAGCTTTTTTTTGCTGATCAATGGACCAAACATCAGGTTCACTTTTCATCAGCCAGTATTGCATTTAATTAATTTCCAAACAGAGTACCATAATATAAAAAGCACCATTCATTAAATATCGAAAGATCTAAGTAAAAAATATTTTGTCTTACTATTATTTAATTAGTTTACACTTCTTTTATTTTAATCTATTTATTGCTTAATGAAAATAATATTTATCGCACTTTTATTAACTTGTTTTGCAACCATCTCTAATGCGGATGTTAAAAGTGAAAATTTAAAGAAAACTTCCGATTAAATTTCTGAATTTGGACTTGGTATCGGGGTGCCCTCTATTACCAACACTATAGAATAATTTATATTCAAACTTTTTATAATTATATCTCCGGGTATTCTTCGTTTAATACAAAATAATCGTACATCCTTCAGTTTCTAGAGTTTTGATTTTAATATTAAGATGGTTTTTTATTTCTTTAAAAAACTGATGATATATATTATTATTTTTAAATATTTATGATTAATAAAAAACTAAAAATACTTTTTTTATACCCCAATTTAAACATGAGCACTTTGGTGCCGAATGCTATATCTATACTTTCCGCAACACTAAAACGAGCTGGGTTTAAAAATGTAGACCTATTTGATACTACTTTTTATGAATCTGATGGACTTAGTAAAGATCAAGATCGTGTTAAGGCTGGTCAAGTGCAACCATTTAATTTTGATGAAAAAAATATTAAACTTAAAAATACTGATATGTATCAGGATTTTATAAACAAAGTAGATAAATTTAATCCTGATATAATTTTTGCCTCTGTAGTTGAAGATACTTATCCAATTTTTATAAATTTTATGAATTCGATTAAAGGTAAAAAAATAAAATGCCTTGTTGGTGGAGTCTTTCCTAGTTCAGCACCCGAAAGAGTAATTAAATTAGATTTTGTAGATTATGTTTGTCGCGGTGAAGGAGAAGGAGCTTTAGTGGATTTGGCTAAGGCACTAGAAGATGGCAAGGATACTTCTAATATTCAAAATTTGTGGATTAAAAAAAATAAAAAAATAATAGCAAGAAATAAAATTCGACCCGCATTGGATGTAAATACACTTCCAGTTCAAGATTTAACGATTTTTGAAGATATGTCACTTTATCGTCCTATGATGGGAAAAATTTATAGAATGGCACCTGTTGAAACACAACGAGGATGTCCTTATGCATGCAGATTTTGTAATTCGCCAGAAAAAAATGAGTTTTATAATGCGCAAGAGGCTGGACGTTTTTTTAGAAAAAGAACAATGAAACATTTGCATAGTGAATTAAAGGAAATTATTTCAACTTATGGAATAGAATATATTTTTTTTATTACAGATACATTTTTAGCAATGTCGGAGAAAGAATTTGACGAGTTCTGTGAAATGTATTCAGAGTTTAAACTGCCTTTTTTTATGAATACCCGTCCAGAAACTGTAACAGAACGTAGATGTAAAAAATTAAAAGAAGTAAATTGTCATCGAGTAAATATTGGCGTTGAACATGGAAACCACAAATTTCGAGCAGAAGTTGTTGGAAGAGCATACAAGAACGAGCTTGCTATAAAAGCTTTTAACTACATGTATGATGCAGGAGTATCCACGGTATCAAATAGTATAGTGGGCTACCCTGATGAGACTAGGGAACTTATATTTGACTCAATAGAATTAGCAAGAAAACTTAAATGTGATGACATGAATGCATTTACTTTTACACCTTATCATGGAACTTCACTTAGAGGTTTGTGTGAACAAAAAAAATACTTAAATAAAGAAGCTTTAGCCCATATCTACGTAAAAGATTCTTTATTAAATATGCCCTCAATATCAAAAGAAGAAATTAGAGGATTGATGAAAACATTTGTTTTGTATGCTCGTCTACCAAGATCTTATTGGAAAGAAATTAAATTAGCAGAAACAGAAACAGAAAAAGGTGAAAAAAAATACAATGAATTAATGAGTTTATTTAAAAAAGAATATGCAAATAATAATCTCGCAGTTGATTAAAATTTTTATACTTTACTCATCTTATTTATTATTTTCCAGCTTTCTGCTTGGCCGTCAATTGACCATACATTAGGTTCAGATTTCATTAACCAGTACTGCATCTAATTAATCCTCCCATGAACTACCATTTTACAAAAGCTCTCTTTCATTTTAAGCCATTAACTTGCCCCTATAATTTTAAACCAGATCCCTTTAAAAAAGGAGCGGAAATATCTAGCGGCCACCTGGGTTTAGATGCAAATTTTAAATTGTCAATTAAATTTTTTCTATAACGCTCAATACCAGCCCAAGCAATCATTGCGGCATTATCACTACATAAATTAACAGGTGGAAAAATAGGAAAAAAATTTTTTTCACCAGATAATTTAATTAGATTTTTTCTGATAGATAAATTAGATGCAACTCCACCAGCAATTACAAAAATGTTTTTTTTATCTTTTTTGTTCTTTAGAAATTGTTCCATAGCCACCCCTGTTTTTTGGTAAAGAATTTCATTAATTGTTTTTTGAAAAGATGCGGCTAAGTGATATTTTTCTTTTTCATTTGTTAGTTGCTTCGAGGTTCTGAGAACAGCAGTTTTGAGGCCAGCAAATGACAGGTTGCAGCCACCTTTGTTAATAATAGGTTTGGGCAATTTGAAATATTTTTCATCTCCTTTTTTTGCCCATTGTTCTATTATTGGACCACCTGGAAATTCTATTCCTAAAAGTTTGGCTGTTTTATCAAAAGCCTCTCCAAGAGCATCATCAATTGTAGTGCCTAATCTTTTATATTTACCAACATCATTAACTTCTAAAAATTGTGTGTGTCCTCCTGAAATAAGCAATAACAAATATGGAAAATTAATTGTTTTGTTTATTTTAGGGCTTAGCGCATGTCCTTCTAAATGATTAACGGCAACAAAGGGTTTATTCAAAGATCCTGCGATTGCTTTACCAAAGTTTAAGCCTACCGTTAAACACACTATTAATCCTGGACCTGCCGTTGCGGCTATCCCGTTTAGTTTGTCTAATTTTATATTACTATCTTTAATTGCTTTATTGACAATAAAATCTATTTTTTCGACATGTGCTCTAGCAGCTATTTCGGGAACAACCCCACCGAACTCTTTATGTTCCTCAACTTGACTTGAGACAACATTTGATAGAATCTCTCCAGTTCCATCATTCTTTTCCCTAATAACAGATGCGGCCGTTTCATCACAACTTGTTTCAATTCCTAAAAAAGTAAGCTTTTCTTTCATTTTTGAATATCTGTCTATAAATACAAAATAATAATATAACATATTTAATTTTAAAAATAATGACATATAAGAAAAAAATTATCATTGGAGCTCGTGGGAGCAAGCTTTCATTAGCTTATTCAAATCATGTTAAAAACTTAATCATAAAATCTAATTCACAATTTGATGGTGCATCAATAGAAATCAAAATAATAAAAACTTCAGGAGATATATACCAAAATAAAAAAATATCAGATATTGGCGGCAAAGGAGTTTTTTCAAAACAAATTGAAGAAGAATTGTTAGATTCAAAAATAGATTTAGCTGTTCATTCTTTAAAAGATTTACCAACTCAAATGACTGGAGGCTTATGTGTGAATGCTGTAGTTAAAAGAAATGATCCACGAGATGCATTTTTAAGTATTTCAAATAAATCTTTTATAGAGCTAAAACCTGGATCAAAAGTTGGAACTAGCTCTTTTAGAAGAGAGGCCCAACTAAATTTACTGAGAAGTGATATTCAGGTGTTAGGCATGCGAGGGAATGTTGACACGCGAATAAGTAAATTAAAAAATAAAGAGTTTGATGCTATAGTTTTGTCTTTAGCTGGAATTAATATGTTAAACTTAGGAAACGAAGTTAAAGAAATTTTTACAATAGAGCAAATGTTACCAGCAATAGGCCAAGGAGCAATTGCTTTGCAGTGTAAAAAAGACGACAAAAAAATTTTAAACATACTTGAAAAAGTAAATGATAAAGAAACATACTATTGTATCCAGGCTGAGCGTGCCTTACTTGAGGCTATAGGCGGAGATTGTGATACAGCGATTGGAGGTTTAGCAAAAATATCAAATGAAAAAATATTTTTAAAAAGTGAGTTATTTTCAGACGACAGTAAAAAAAAATTTGAATTTCAAAGTTTGGGAAAACTTAAAGAAGCTAAAGAAATAGGCTACAGAGTTGGAGAAGAACTGTTAAAAAAAGCCGGCCCTGATTTTACAACACAAGAAAGTTAAAAGTGCATATAATTATTACAAGACCTAAAGAAGATTCCATTAGCCTTATTGAAAAACTAAAACAATCAGGTCATTCAGCGACTCATCTTCCATTAATTAAAATTGAAAAATTAGAAACTAAAAAAATAAATCTTGAAAATTATAAAGCAGTTATTTTTACAAGTTCAAATGCCGTAAAATTTATGAATATAGAAAAATTTAATTTAAAAATTAAGTGCTTTTGTGTTGGCAGTGCAACAGAATTTGCTGCAAAGAAGGCAGGTTTTATTAATACACAATCCTCAGAAGGATCGGTTGATTCCTTAATTGAACTAATAATTAGAACTCAAGAAAACAAATCAGAAAAATTGCTTTATTTAAGTAGTGAATTTATTTCTAAAGATTTAGACCAAGACTTAATTAATCAAGGATTTTCTGTAGATAGAATTTCAAATTATACTTCATTGCCAATTAAAGAAATTGATGAAACAGTATTAAAATTTTTAAAAATAAAACCTCCTGATGTTTTCTTTATTTATTCTGTTAAGAGTGCTAAAAATTTATTTAATCTTATAAATAAATATTCACTTTTAAACTTAGTGACTCAATCCAATCTAATGTGTATAAGCGAGAAGGTATTATTAGAATTAAAACAAATTGAATGGAAAAAAGTATTTATTTTTACTCCAGGAGAAGAAGAATTTATATTAAATAAAATTAAATAATTATGAATATATTTGAAAATTTTTCAGCATTGTTTCTTGAAGTATGGAAAACGGGAATTCTGGGTGTAGATATATTTCAAATTTTAATTGGCTTAGGGATTTTTCTAATTTTTTTATTATTTAGAGGTTTAATCAGCAAAGTCATAATTCGACGTTTAGAAAAGCTAGCAAAAAGAACATCAAACAAATTAGATGATACTTTCGTCCAAGCCATGAAGGGACCGGCTCGTTTTTTGCCAATAGTTATTGGTTTTTTTATTGCTAGTTATTATTTAGAGTTTAGCCCGGAGTCTCAAATATTTATTACCAATGTAAATAAAACACTTATTACAATTTTAATTTTTTGGTTAATGCATCAGTTTATCCAACCAGTCTCCTATCTGTTGGGTGGATTAGAAAAAATTTTATCAAGAGAACTAATTAGCTGGGTTATTAAAGCTTTAAAAATACTTATTTTTATTTTAGGTATGGCGGCAGTACTAGAATTGTGGGGTATAAAAATAGGACCGATTATTGCAGGACTGGGTTTGCTTGGTGTTGCGGTGGCATTAGGAGCACAGGATTTGTTCAAAAATTTGATTTCTGGAATTTTAGTACTGGTAGAAAAAAGATTTAAAATAGGCGAGTGGATTATTGTAGAAAATGTTATTGAAGGGATAGTTGAGAATATTGGATTTAGATCTACAGCTGTAAGAAAATTTGATAAATCTCTCGCAATCATTCCAAATTTTCAATTTGCAGAAAATGCTGTCATTAATATAAGTGCCACGACCAATTGGAGGATTAGTTGGATAATAACGCTGCAATATAGCACTACTATCGCACAACTTAAAAAAATTAGAGATGAAATAGAGAAATATATTGCCTCCAATAAAGATTATAAAATTAGCGATAGTACAGAGCACGCCGTAAGAGTTGATAAATTTTCAGATAGTTCAATAGATATGTATGTAAGATGTTTTACCTTAACCAATGATTGGAGCGAATGGCTAAAAGTTAAAGAACGACTAGCACTTGCTATAAAAGAAATTGTAGAAAAAAATAATGCTTCTTTTGCATTTCCCAGTCAATCAATTTATGTGGAGAAAAAATGAAATCTATTTTTATTTTACTAGATAGTTTTATAACGATTTATCTTTGGGTTATTATTGCCAACGCCTTGCTTAGCTGGTTAGTCGCTTTTAATATTCTTAATACTCAAAATAGATTTGTTTTTTCTGTTCTCGATATTACTTATAAATTAACAGACCCTATCTTAAATAAAATAAGAAGATTTGTCCCAACTTTTGGTTCTATTGATATTTCGCCTATTATATTGATTTTAGCTTTAATATTCCTTAGAAATTTAGTTTTTGAAATCTTCGCCCCAAGTTTATTTTAATATGATTATTGATGGAAAAAAAGCAGCAGCTGAATTAAGAAGCGAATTAAAGAAAAAAGTTGATGAGCTTAAGTCTAAATATAATGCTGTTCCAGGATTAACAGTAATTTTAGTTGGTGAAGATGCACCGAGTAAAATTTATGTTAGAAATAAAGAAAAATCTGCAGTTGAAGTAGGTTTAAACTCTGAAGTTATCAAGTATCCCGCAGATCTAGAAGAAAAAGTCTTATTAGACAAAATTAGAGAACTTAATAATAATGAAAAAGTTTCAGGCATATTAGTTCAACTACCTCTTCCTAAACACATCAATAAAAGAAAAGTTATAGAAACCATAGCTCATGGAAAAGATGTTGATGGTTTTCATCCTATGAATGTAGGAAACTTATCCTCAGGTTATGACAGCAGTATTCCGTGCACTCCTTTTGGGTGCAGCTTGCTACTTAAACAAGTCGAAAAAAATTTAAGTGGAAAGCATGCTGTAGTAATAGGCAGATCTAATTTAAATGGAAAACCAATGACTCAATTGCTTTTGAAAGAAAATTGTACAGTAACCATTACTCATTCAAGAACAAAAGACTTAAAAACAGAATGTCTTAGAGCTGATATAATTATTGCCGCAGTAGGTATTCCAAAATTAGTTAAAGGAGATTGGATAAAAAAAGGTGCCATCGTTATTGATGTTGGAATTAATAAGACCGATTCAGGGCTAGTAGGAGATGTTGATTTCGATGAGGTTTCTAAAGTAGCTAAAGCCGTTACACCAGTACCAGGAGGTGTTGGACCAATGACAATTGCCTGCTTACTCAACAATACTATCGAGTGTTTTCAAAAAGCTCAATCAAAGTAGATTTTGAGGCTAATTAAATGAAATCTGAGTTAAAGGACCAACAATCATTATAGTCCAATAAAAAGCAATAAAAGCGTAAAAGTATATAATTCTCATCTCAAATTATGCTAAAACTACAGATGTTGTTACAAACATTATAGTTACAGTCCAGGCAAATATAGATATTTTTTTCATTTTATTTTTTATTAATCCAGTCATTTTCTTCGTTATTATATGGGAACATGCTCAGCTATTTAGTACTCAACTTTGTTCAAAGTGTGTTCAAGTTGTAACGGAAATGTTAAATGAGAAATTATTTTGTCGCACTAGGTTTTTTTATTAAAATAAATTATTAAAAGCAGATCATATGAATTTTCGTTCTCTTTCTCTGGTCGTCCTTTGTCATGGGATCGTTGCCGCCGTATTCGCTTTTGTATTCTTTCTCGAGGCTTTTGAAATTGCTTTTCCTCTTTTATCACTTGAAGCTCAGCACCCAAACTTCATGGCAACAGAATATTCTAAAGCCGTATGCCTTTTTGTTGCTATAGGAACCTTTGCGTCCTATGAAGTCTTTTTTCCCCTTCATATCTTAATAAAGCTGACGATGTGAGTAGAAAAAAGATTAAGATGATATTCGTGTCATATCACATCCCTTGGTCTTTAATGATAACTTATATTGCTTTGTTAGATGGAACCGCTTGGAATGCCTGGATATCAGTCGGTGTAATGTATGGTTTTACATTATGGGGAGCCATAGCAAAGCCTTAAATTTGGGTTAAGATAATTTTAATTTTTCCACCTGCTTATTTTTTTTGTCAAAATTAGAAGATTTAAGAAAGTTTATGTAGCCCTTTTTCAATTTTTTCCATTCTTTATCAACTATTGAAAACCATGCCGAGTCTCTATTTCTACCTTTAAATACAAACATTTGTCTAAAGATTCCTTCAAACCTAAATCCTAATCGTTTTGCTGCATTTTTTGACGCATTATTTAAATTATTACATTTCCATTCATATCTTCTATTACCCAAAGTATCAAAAGCATTTTTCATCATCAAGTACATTGCTTCAGTTCCCTCAACGGTATTTTGTAAAATTGTAGAATAGTTAATGTGTCCTACTTCTACAGTTCCATGCTGAGGAGTTATTCTTAAGTAGCTTACCATCCCACAGTATTGTTTTAACTTATATGAATATACAGCATAAAAAAATGGCTCTTTGTTTAAGCAAAAAGATTTTAGCCATTTTTTAAAACTTACATAAGTTTTAAAAGGTCCGTAAGGTAAATATTTCCAGATTATATTTTTTTTATCTTTTGAAAAATTTTTAAATAAATCTCTAGAATGCTTATTAATTTTTAATGGTTCAAGAATTACGTATTTACCTTTCAAATTTTTATTTGATGGTAATCTAGATTTTTTAAAATGAACTTTAGGTCCAAGAAGCATCTAATTAACGAAGATTTTTTTTGTGAAAGTTAATAAATTTTTCTACATTTGATTTATTAAATGTTTTGTTTTCCTCAAACGAGACTTTTTTCATTGAGTAAGCACTACTTTTGGTTTGTCTTGAAACAATAGTGATGTTGCCTTTATATAATTTAAGCTTAACAAACCCATTAACTTTATTTCTTTTAAGATCTACAATTTTTTGAAGTTTAAATCTCGCTTTTGAATACCAATAACCATTGTAAATTAATTCAGCATATTTAGGCATAACTGCATCTTTTTTATGCATAGTTTCTTTATCTAAAGTCACCGATTCCATTGTTCTATGAGCAATCATTAATAAAGTTCCACCTGGCGTTTCGTAGACACCTCTAGATTTTATGCCAATAAATCTGTTTTCAACTAAATCAACTCTACCAATAGCATTATTGCCAGCAAGAATATTTAATTTTTGTAAAAGATTTCCTGGAGATAACTTTTTACCATTAACTGTTATTGGATCACCACTTTTAAATCCTATAGTCACGTATGAAGATTTATTCGGTGCTTTTTCAGGTGATAATGTTCTTTGAAAAATAAATTCTGGAGCTGAATTTTTAGGGTTTTCCAAAACTTTACCTTCAGTTGATGTATGAAATAAATTATCGTCTACAGAAAAAGGTGGAGCGCCTTTTTTATCTTTAGGTATAGGTATTCTATTTTTTTTTGCATACTTAATTAAATCTGATCTTGAATTTAGCTTCCAAATTCTCCATGGGGCAATAATTTTAATTTTTGGTCCAAAATAATGATAACCAAGTTCGAATCTCACTTGGTCATTCCCTTTACCTGTAGATCCGTGTGAAACTGCATAAGCTTTAAATTTTTTTGCTATAGCAATCTGTCTTTTTGCTATGAGAGGTCTTGCTATAGATGTTCCTAATAAATAAACACCTTCATAAATCGCATGTCCTCTAATCATTGGATAGACATATTCTTTAACAAACAAATCTTTTAAATCTTCGATGATAACTTTTTTTACACCGAGCGCTTTTGCATTTTTAATAATTTTTTTTCTGTTTATTTCTTGCCCAATATCAGAGGTGTAGGTTATAACTTCTGCATTATAGTTTTCTTGAAGCCATTTAAGAATTATCGAAGTATCTAAACCACCTGAATAGGCTAGTACTATCTTTCCTTTTTTTTTCATTAATTTTTTTAACTACAACTTTTTTTTGCAGAGTTATAAGCTTTGGTAAAACCCATCATTGAATAGTGGTCTGTTGTTTCTGTTCCTTTTTCAGAATTACCAATAATCATAAGTCTAGAAGCTTTCTTCATTGTTGAAATAAGTTTTACTTCATCTTTATTATCAACCACCCAAGCAAAGCGCCCTTTAGAGAATAGATCGTATTTTCTCTTACCTGATTTTGCAGAAACTGGGGCTTTTAATTTGAACTCATAACCATTAGTCACACTTATTTCATTTTTAATATTTTCTGCAGGCCTAAAGCTGATAAATAATCTCGACGAATCTCTTTTAAATTTTTTTGGCGCTTTTACAACAGGGATTGATTGTGCAAAACAAGTTTTTACTCCTTCTTTTACTAAAACAAAGCTTTGCCAATCTTTAAATTTTCCTAAGCTTTTTAAATTCTCTTCGGCATTTACAACACTAAAGGTAAAAGAAAATATAACTATTAATAAAGTTTTTTTTATGGACATGGGTTTGGATATTTTTTATGAATTTCACCTATTTTTGCAATTATTTTTTCATCTAAATTTATATTTACACTATCTATATTAGTTTTCAACTGCTCCATTTTTGTCGCCCCAATTATTACAGAGGTTACAAACGGCTGGATTTCGCAAAATTTAATTGCCATTTGAACAAGGTTTAAATTAAATTCTTTGGCTAAATTCCAATATTCTTCAATGGCTTTTTCCGAATGTAATGTTCTGTATCTTCCCCAAAAATCGTAAAATAAATCCATTCTTGAATTTTTAGGCATAGCGCTATTTCTATATTTTCCAGACAAATACCCTGATGCTAAAGGGGAATATGCTAATAATCCTACTTTTTCTCTTATAGCGATTTCTGAAAGTCCAACTTCAAATGCCCTATTTAAAAAATTGTATGCATTTTGAATTGATACAATCTTTGTAAAATTTTTTTGTTCTGCTAATTTTAAATATTCATTTGTTCCCCAAGCAGTTTCGTTTGATATGCCGATGTGTTTTACTTTTCCTGCTTTTACTAAATTATTCAAAGCATCCAAAGTTTCGTCAATATTTACAAAATTATCAGTACCTTTATGTTCGTATTCTAGTTTTCCAGAAAAAGGGCCCGAAGGTCTATCTGGCCAATGAACTTGATATAAATCTATATAATCAGTTTTTAGATCTTTCAAACTTCTATCAATAGCAAATTCAATTTGTTTTTTGCTCAAAGAAGTTTTTTCTACCCCAGCAGGTCTCATCCAATTCATTGGTGAGTCTCCTGCCACTTTATCTGCTAAAATTATTTTATCTCTCTTTTTTGTTTTTAAAAACCATTCACCTATAAACTGGCTAGTTTTACCTCTATATTTAGCATCCATTGGCACCGGATAAAGTTCAGCAGTATCAAAAAAATTTACTCCTTGATCTAATGCATAATCCATTTGTTCAAGCGCTTCTTTTTGCGTATTTTGATTGCCCCATGTCATTGTTCCGAGGCAGATTGAACTTACTTTCAGGTTGGTATTTCCAAGTTTTTTATAATTCATTTGATTTTTATTACCTTTATATTAAATTATCTAGCTGGCTTGAAAAAACTTTAAAATGACAATATATATACATCATGGAATTTAATAAACAAAACATTCATTCAAAAACAACTGCTGAAGAAGCGCATGTAATTGATGAAGGACTAAGAGCCCACATGCTCAAGGTTTATAATTTTATGGCTTCGGGTGTTCTTTTAACTGGTTTTATTTCTTTACTGGTTTTTGAAATTTCAGGTGGAATGGAAATAACATTAGGGCCAAACGGACTCACTGGATTAACAGACCCATTTGGACAATTAATTTTCAATTCAGGTTTTAAATGGCTTATAATGTTAGCGCCTCTAGGGATCGTTATGTATATGAGTTTTGGAATAGCAAAAATGAGTGCATCAAAGGCACAAATGGCATTTTGGATTTTTGCAGCTTTAATGGGAGCGTCATTAGCTTCAATATTTGTTGTTTATACACAGATGAGCATTGCTAGAGTTTTTTTTATTACAGCGGGAACTTTTGGAGCAATGAGCATTTATGGGTACACAACAAAAAGAGACCTAACAAAATTAGGTTCTTTTTTAATGATGGGATTGTTCGGAATAATAATTGCCTCAATCGTTAATATGTTTATGCAATCAGGAATGATGCATTATATAATTTCTATTCTTGGAGTTTTAATTTTTGTTGGGTTGACAGCTTATGATACTCAAAAAATCAAAAACATGTATCTAGCTAGTGACACAGGTGAAATCATGGGAAAAAAAGCAGTGATGGGTGCACTTACACTTTATTTAGATTTCATTAATCTTTTTATTATGCTTTTGAGATTATTCGGACAAAGACGTTAGTCTTAATTTACCAACTTAAGTTTTTTCCAAACTATTTTATTAAGTAAATTTTCTAAATTATCTGAATTTCTAATTATTTGATTGTTTGAATTTTTTATAGAGTATATTTCATTTTTAGATGTGAGATTTTTAGTTATCCTATAAATGGGAACATTTGATGTTCGGTGATATACATTAAAGCTAATTTCTCGTTTAGAAATACTTAATCCATAATCTTTCCACTCACCGTTCGAAACCATTTTTGCGTACAAGTTTAAAATTAATTTAAGTTCAATTTTATTAAAAAAAATTTCTTTCTTTATTTTATTGTTATTTACTACTAATTTTAAATTTTGCATTATTCAGTTATTTTGTACTTGTTCATTAATGGCATTTGACTTGCAATAAATAAAAAACTTATTGGTAGTAATCCCCAAACTTTAAAATTAACCCAAAACATTTCAGTTTGAGTTCTCCAAACCAGCTCGTTAAGAACTGCAATAAAAATAAAAAAATAAATCCACCTATAACTAAGTTTTTTCCAGCCTTCGTTCTGTAGTTTAATTGAGTTTTGAAAAAAAATCTTTAATAGTGGTTTTTGTGTAAAAAACTTACCAAAGAAAAGAACAGCTGCAAAAATTAAATTTACGACAGTCGGCTTCATATAGAAAAATATTTTATTATCAAAGTACAGGGTAAGCCCACCAAACAAGGTAATAATTATCCCACTTGTCAGCGGCATCACTGGAATTTTTTTGTCCAGAAAGTATATTATTGCTAGTGATAAAAGTGTTGCTAAAACAAAGGGAGGGATAGCAATTTTTAGATCGTGTCCATTTTTAAAATAAATTATAAAAAAAATAAGCAGTGGACCGAAGTCTGTTAAGAATTTAATTATAGACCTTCCCATGCTAAAATATTAACATAAGGTATATTTTTTACTATTGATTTTTTTTTTAATATACCTATGTTACAAGTTATAAAATGGCAGTGAACAAAGCAAAATTTTCTATAGGTGACATAGTTAAACATAGGCACTTTAATTTTAGAGGTGTTATTTACGATGTAGATTTTGAATTTAATAATTCAGAGGATTGGTATACTTCTATACCAAAGGATGTAAGACCAAGAAAAGATCAGCCGTTTTATCATCTTTTGGCAGAAAATAATGAAATCACCTATGAAGCTTATGTTTCAGAGCAAAACCTAATTAATGATGATTCTGATGAACCGATTAGACACCCATTAATTGAGGAAATTTTTACAGGCAAAAAAGGATCAGGTTACTTTCGTCCCTCAAACTAACAAAGTGACTTTGCCACAATCCCAACAAAATTCTTTCATGTGTTGGACAAATTTTTACTTTAAATATTCAGTTAATGCCTAATTATGATCGTTTAAAGTATTCCTCCCTCTTTGAACTCCTAATTAGGCATACTTTGAATAAATCATTAACTTTTTAATTACAAAAGCAGTTTATTTTTTACATTGAAAGTTATATATTTTAAGTATGAGAAAAATAGCTTCAATTGCTTTAGCTTCCGTATTTATTTTATACTTTTCGAGCGCAAGTAGTTATGCTTTCTTTGGTATTTATAAAAATTACAATCCAATTTGTAAGAAATACGATTTTAGATGCAAAAGAAAAGCTCCCAAAATGACACAACAAGAAGCTGAAGAATATATTAATAAAACACATAAAAAAGTAGTAGTTGAAAAAGAAAAAGAAGCTAGAGAATTAGAGGATGTACAAATAGTTACTTCCTCAGAAGAAATCAAAAAAATTAAAAATAAACAAAAAAAAATATTAGGTATTTTTAATAACCCGTATGCCAATTCTAACCCAAAGTGTAAGAAGTATGATTATTATTGCAAAAGAACAGAACCTAAAGTTTATGTAGTTGAAACAGATCCAGAAAAAATGCTTGAGTTTGGTGTTGAAGACAATAACCAATTTAAATTATTTTCAGGTATGTTCGACTTCAGTGATCACAAACAAAGTGCAATTACTGTCGGCTTAGAACACCAAGACGAAAATTTATATAGAAAAAGTTTTTTAGGAAAACTTTCTCCAATATCTGGAGGTTGGTTAACTGCGAACAAATCATTTTATTTTTATTCAGGAGTGCAAGCAGAGTATGATTTGGGATTTGCAAGTTTTACACCTAGTTTTGCCCCCGGTTATTATGCAAGTGGAGATGGAAAAGACCTAGGTCATCCGCTAGAATTTAAAACAGAAGTTCAATTAGAAGTTGAGATATTGGAAAACTCTAATTTAGCTTTTTCTTACAATCATATATCTAATGCCAGTCTTGGAACAAAAAATCCAGGAGCTAATAGTTATATGTTTAATTTTTTGAAAAATTTTTAATTTAAAAAGCTAAATAAATAATGAATCTTAAAAATTGTTATAATTTTGAAGATTTTAGAAAATTAGCAAAAAAAAAATTACCATCTCCAATTTTTCATTATATTGATGGTGGAGCTGACGATGAGATAACATTAAGAAGAAACACCCAATCGTTTGATGAGTGTGATTTAGTTCCAAATGTTCTTGCAAGTGTTGGAAAACCAGATTTATCAACAACGGTTTTTGGAAAAAAAATTGATATGCCAATTTTTCTTTCACCGACAGCAATGCAAAGACTTTATCATCATGAAGGGGATAAAGCGTCAGCAAAAGCAGCAGAAAAATTTGGTACGTTTTATAGCATGTCCACAATGGCCAATAATACTATTGAAGAAATATCAAAAATTTCTAATGGACCAAAGTTATTTCAACTTTATATACACAAAGACCAATCTATTACAGATGATCTGATTGAAAGATGTAGAGTTTCAGGATTTGATGGCATGTGTTTAACTGTTGATACACTTGTGGCTGGGAATAGAGAAAAAGATCATCGAACAGGTTTTACCACGCCTCCAAAACTTACTCTTGAAAGTTTTATGAGCTTTGTAACGCACCCTTTGTGGTTATTTAATTATTTGACCCATGCTAAGTTTGAACTAGCTAACGTTTCTAAAAAAACTGATAAAGGAACAAATATTGCAAAATCAGTTATCGAATATATTAACGAACAATATGATCCAGCAATGAATTGGAAAGATGCAGAGTATTGTGTAAAAAAATGGAACGGTCCTTTTGCTTTAAAGGGAATAATGTCTATTGATGACGCAAAAAGAGCTATTGATATTGGATGTACCGCAATAATGATTTCCAATCATGGAGGAAGACAATTAGATGGATCTAGATCACCTTTTGATCAAGTTAAAGCTATTTCTGACGCCGTGGGAGATAAATTAGAAATTATTTTAGATGGCGGAATTAAAAGAGGAACACATGTACTAAAAGCTCTCGCAGCTGGAGCCACAGCATGTAGTTTTGGTAGAATGTTTTTATTTGCTTTAAGTGCAGGAGGCCAAAAGGGCGTAGAACAAGTTTTGCAAAACATGCACAATGAAATAAATAGAGATATGATTTTAATGGGTTGCAAAAGCATTAAAGAATTAAATAATTCAAAATTAATTTACAGAAAATAGAATAAAGGTAACTCAAAATGAAACTAGCAAAAAACTTAGAAAGATTAGGAACAGAAAAGGCATTTTCTATATTTGCGGAAGCTAAAAAATTGGAAGCACAAGGAAAACCAATGATTCACTTGGGTTTGGGGCAGCCAGATTTTAAAACGCCAAAACATATTGTGGAAGCAGCAAAACAAGCATTAGATGATGGTCATCATGGGTATGTTTTATCGAATGGAATTTTAGAATGCAGGCAGGCTGTTACGAGAAAAATAAAAAAACTTTATAATAAAGAAGTAGATCCGGAGAGAGTTTTAATAATGCCAGGTGGAAAACCAACTATGTATTATGCAATTTTATGTTTTGGAGAACCGGGAGCAGAAATAATTCATCCAACGCCAGCTTTTCCAATATATGAGTCTATGATTAATTATACTGGATCTACTCCAGTTCCTTATGATCTTACAGAAGATAAAGATTTAAAATTCGATGCCAAAAAAATCTTATCTTTGATTACAGAAAAAACGAGACTGTTAATACTTATCAACCCTAATAATCCAACTGGCAGTTTTGTAGAAAAATCTTCAATTGATTTACTTGCTGTGGGCCTTAAAAAATATCCTCATGTGACAATTTTAAGTGATGAAATTTATAGTAGACAAATTTTTGATGGTAAAGAAATGCCAACTTTTTTTAATTATCCAGAACTTCAAGATAGATTAATAGTTTTAGATGGATGGAGCAAAGCTTATGCTATGACAGGGTGGAGAATGGGCTGGAGCGTTTGGCCAGAAAAATTAGTACCTCACGTAAATAAACTCTTAATTAACAGTGTTTCATGCGTGAATGCACCATCACAATTTGCAGGAATAGCTGCATTAGATGGACCAGATGATCCAATACATGAAATGATGAAAGAGTTTGAACAAAGAAGAAACTTAATCCATAAAGGTCTTAATAATCTACCAGGTATTGAATGTAGCTTACCAGGAGGTGCTCTTTATGCATTTCCAAATGTTAAAGGAACTGGAATGAATGGAGAAGAATTTTCAAAAAAATGTATGTATGAAGCTGGAGTTGCAATAGTTCCTGGAACAGCTTTTGGAAAAACATCTATAGACTATGCAAGGTTTAGTTTTGCTGCGTCAAAAGAAAACATTAGTAAAGCTCTTGAAAAAATAGAAAAAATGCTTCGATAATGTTCTTAAAGTTTTTTTGACCATTGAGCTTTTTGGCTGTACTATATTTCCATGACTAATTTAATGATGCCTAGAATAGATAAAAAAACTATTTTAAAAAAAAAAATTATAGTCAAAAATTTAAAAAAAATTGTAAAGTCTGAAAACGTTCTAGATCATGAAGATGAACTGAGACCATTCGAAACAGATGGTCTTTCAGCTTATAAACAAAAACCACTAATTGTTGTTTTTCCAGAAAATACTGAGCAAGTAAGTGAAATACTTAAATATTGTAACGACGAAAGAATAAAAGTCGTACCAAGAGGTGCTGGCACAGGATTGTCAGGAGGTGCATTACCACTGGCAGATTGTGTTCTTTTAAGTTTAGGAAAATTTAATAAAATTTTAGAAATAGATTATAAAAATAGATGTGTTGTTTCTCAGCCAGGAGTAACAAATTTATCTATAACACAAGCTGTCCAAGATAATAATTTTTATTATGCGCCAGACCCCTCGAGCCAAATAGCTTGTTCAATTGGTGGAAATGTAGCTGAAAATTCAGGTGGGATACATTCATTAAAATATGGAACTACAACTAACAATATCTTAGGAGCCGAAGTTGTTTTTATGGATGGCTCAATTTGTAAATTAGGAGGCAAAACTTTTGATTCAGAAGGCTATGATATTTTGGGTTTAATCACAGGCTCTGAAGGTCTTTTATGTGTAATTACAGAAGTAACTGTTAAAATTTTAAAAACTCCAGAAAGCGCAAAAGCAGCACTGATCGGTTTCCCAACTATAGAAGATGGCGGAAAATGTGTTTCGGATATTATATCTAGTGGAATAATACCAGCCGGAATGGAGATGATGGACAAAGAATTAATTCATGCTACCGATAAATTTGTAAAAGCTGGCTATCCAAGAAATGCAGAATCAATGCTTATCGTAGAATTAGATGGCGCAAAGGCAGACGTTTTAGAATTAATGGAAAGAGTAAATAAAATAGCTAAAAAAAATAAGGCCTCAAGCATTAAAATTAGTAAAAATGACAAAGAGAGATTAAAATTTTGGGCAGGAAGGAAAGCAGCATTTCCAGCTTGTGGAGACATGGCTCCAGATTATTATTGCATGGACGGTACTATTCCAAGAGGAAAACTTGCTGAAGTATTAAAAGAAATTAAAAAATTATCAAAAAAATATAATCTGCCAGTTGCCAATGCTTTTCATGCAGGTGATGGAAATCTTCATCCGCTAATTATGTATAATTCTAATGATAAAAAAGAATTAGCTAAAACCGAAAAATTTGGTGAGGAAATCTTAAAGTATTGTGTAAAAGTAGGTGGTGTATTAACAGGAGAACACGGAGTGGGAATAGAAAAGAGAGAAATGATGTGTGAAATGTTTAATAATGACGACATCCAACAACAAATCAAAATTAAAAAAGCGTTAGATGTTAGTTCTTTATTAAATCCCGGAAAAGTATATCCAATATTACGCAAGTGTGCTGAAGAAGGGAGAGTCCATGTCCATGGAGGAAAAACTAAGTTTTTCAATATCCCAAGATTCTGATTTAGAAACACCTGAAACAGAAGAAAAAGTATCAAATATTATTAAAAAATTTTATAAATCAAATATAACTATAGAAATCATTGGATCTGGCTCGAAGAGAAAAATAGGTAAACCTTTACAATGTGGGAAGACTTTAAGTCTGTCAAAATTAACTGGCATTATCGAATATCTTCCTGAAGAACTTTATATAAAAGTTAAGGCAGGAACAAGAATCGATAAAATAGAAAATGAGATAAAAAAAAAAAATCAACAATTGGCTTTCGAACCAATTGATTTTGGATATTTATTTTTAGGAAAAAGTAATTGTGGAACAGCAGGAGGGCAAGTTGCGTGCAATATTGCCGGACCAAGAAGATTAAAATCAGGAAGTATAAGGGATCATGTTTTGGGATTTAGAGCTGTGAATGGTCGTGGAGAAATTATTAAATCAGGCGGAAATGTAGTTAAAAATGTTACTGGTTATGATTTGAGTAAATTAATTTGTAACTCGTATGGTACTTTAGTTGCAATAACAGAAGTTACCCTTAAAGTATTGCCGGCCCCTGAGGAAAATAACACTTTAGTTGTTCATAATTTAAACATAGAAACTTCTATGGAATATTTAGATCAAGTAATAAGTTCATCAAATGATATTTCTGGAGCAGTGTTTTTACCAATAAACTCAACTTGTGAAAATTGTAAAATGGATATTCAAAATACTTTTCAGTTAAATGATCTTAAACAAAAAGGTTCTCTCACCGCAGTAAGAGTTGAAGGCTCAAAAAAATCGGTAGATGAAAGGATTGAAATTTTAAAAACAAAAGTTGGAACTTCAGAATCAAATATTTCATTGCTTGGGAGCTTGCAGTCAACAATTTTTTGGAAAAAAATTAGGAACTTAGAATTTTTTTCTGCAACAAAAAATAATATTTTTAGAATAGTTTTACCACCCACTGAAACTGCTAAATTACTTTATAAACTACCTAAGAAATTTAGCTATTTTATTGACTGGGGTGGCTCAGTAATTTGGGTGGAGGCTTGCGAATTATCTGAACAATACTTTAATTCTATAAGAAAAAAAGTGTTGATGCATGGCGGTTATATTTCTATGATAAAAAATTCTGATTTTTTACCCTATGTAGAGGATGTTTTCACTATTAATAATGCAAGATTTAATATCTCGCAAAACATTAAGAAAAGTTTTGACCCAAAAAGAATTCTTAATCCAGGAAAAATGTATTCGGGTATATAAATGGAAACTAATTTTACAGAAAAGCAACTTGAAGATAAAGATAATAAATCAAGTGAAAAAATTTTAAGAAAGTGTGTTCATTGTGGTTTTTGCAACGCGACTTGTCCAACGTATAATCTTTTGGGAGATGAACTGGATGGACCAAGAGGAAGAATATATTTAATTAAAGATATGTTAGAAAAAAATAAACCCGCCAACGAAAAAATTGTTAAGCATATAGATAGATGTCTTTCTTGTTACAGCTGTATGACAACATGTCCTTCCGGTGTAAATTATATGCATCTTATCGATCATGGTAGATCACATATAGAAAAGACCTATAAAAGACCTTTTGGTGAGAGAATTATTAGAAATTTTTTGGCTTGGTCTTTGTCAAAAGGTATAAATTTTAGGATTGTTTCAATATTAACACTAATTGCAAAACCATTTAGTTTTTTATTTCCTAAAAAAATAAAAAAAATGATTAGTTTAATGCCAACTAACTTTCCAAAAAAAACACTTTCTGAAATGGAAGTTTATTCTCCTGAAAATAAAAAAAAAGTTGCAAGAGTTGCTTTACTTGTGGGCTGTGTTCAAAAAGTTATTTCACCACAAATAAACGAATCAACCATCAGACTTTTAAATAGACATGGAATTGAAGTAGTTGTACCGAAGCTTATCGATTGTTGTGGTTCTTTAAATCATCATTTGGGTAAAGAAAAAAGTTCAAAAGAAACTTTTAAAAATAATATTTCTGTTTGGTATGAAGAGTATTTAAATAACGGACTTGATGCAATAATTTCGAATACTTCTGGCTGCGGAACTACGCTTAAGGATTATGGCTTTATATTTAGAAATGATAAAGAATTTAAAAAAAAAGCTAAAAAAATATCTGAATTAAGCAAGGACATAACAGAATATTTAGATGAAAATGTTAAACTTAACTTTATCAGCATGAGCAAATCAGAAAAAAAATATAAAATTGCATATCATTCGGCATGTTCAATGCAACATGGGCAAAAAGTTCACAACCAGCCTATTAATTTAATTAAGAAGACGGGAAATGAAGTTGTTGAAATACCAGAAGGTCACATTTGCTGTGGATCAGCCGGCACTTATAATCTGCTTCAAAGTGATATTGCTAGCGAGTTGTTGAAGAACAAGATCAAAAATATTGAAAAGATTAAGCCAGAAATAATTTCTACTGGAAATATTGGTTGTATAACCCAAATTTCCACTGCTACAAATATACCAATTTTACATACCATTGAAATTATTGACTGGTATACTGGTGGACCCAAACCTAAAGTTTTAATGAAGATATGAAAAAAATATTGATTACAAGAAAACTTTTACCTCTGAGTGAAAAGTATGCTTTAAAAATTTTTAATGCAAAATTAAATAAGGAAGACAAAATAATTAACCAAGAAGATTTGATTAAGGGTAGTAATGATTGTGATGGAATACTTTCTTCTTTAACCGAAAAGATAGATGCTGGTGTAATTGCAAAACTCTCTAGCAGTGTAAAAATTATTTCTAATTTTGCGGTCGGCTATGGAAACATAGATATAGTAGCAGCTAGAAAAAGAAATATTGTAGTAACAAATACCCCAGATGTTTTAACAGACGCAACAGCAGAAATTGCTATACTTATTTTATTAGGAGCAGCCAGAAGAGCTAAAGAAGGTGCAGAATGGGCAAATAAAAAAGATTGGAAATGGTCAGCGGATTTTTTAATGGGGAAACAATTAACTGGAGCCAGATTAGGAATTTTAGGAATGGGTAGAATTGGTAGAGCTGTTGCTAATATAGCAAGATCTTTTGGAATGATTATTCATTATCATAATAGATCTCAGTTGGACAAAAATTTAGAAAAAGAAGCAATTTATCATAATTCTTTAGAAAGTTTACTTTCAGTCTCAGATTTTTTTTCAATTAACTGTCCAGCTACTAAAGAAACTAAACATATTATTAACAAAGATACTTTAAAATGTTTTCCTGATGGAGCCGTTCTTTCTAATAGCGCACGTGGAGACATGATCGATGACGACGCTATGGTTAAATCATTAAAAAGTGGTAAAATTTTCTCTTTAGGTCTAGATGCCTACAATGGTGAACCAAATATTCATCCAGATTACGCAACTTTGCCTAATGTATTTGTTCTACCACATCTTGGAAGTTCCACTATAAAAACTAGAACTGCGATGGGTAATCTTGCGGTAAGCAATCTCGAAGAATTTTTTAAAACTGGAAAGTGCAAAAATACAGTTAAATGAATTCAATTAAAAATTGTATTTAATTTCTTTCAACTTTTACGTTATTTATCAATATTTTTTAAAAGTTTAGAAAGACTCCAGCAAGAAGATGTGTTTCAATTAATCATTAAGTTAAATAGGAGAAAACATATGTCAAAAAATAAAATGTTAAAAGGAATCAAAACTCCTTCAAGACGTAAGTTCTTTAAAGCCGCTGCTGCTACTGGTGCAGTTGCTGCTGCTACACTAGCAATGCCTTCCATTGCCAAAGCTGCTGAAACACTAAAAGTACAAGCTGCTTGGGGTGGGGGAATTTTTCTAGAGAATGCACAGGCGTACGTTAAAAGAGTTAACGAAATGTCTGGAGGTAGTTTGAAAATCGATTTACTACCGGTAAATTCTGTAGTTAAAACTAGTCAAATGCAAGATGCTGTTCACAGAGGAGTTTTAGATGGAGCTCACTATGTACCGGCATATTGGTATAGTAAATCCGCTGCGGCTTCTCTTTTCGGAACTGGCCCTTGTTGGGGTTGGAGCGCAAATGAGATGTTAGGTTGGATCCATTACGGTGGAGGGTCACAATTGTTTAATGAGCTAATGGGTAGTCTAGGACTAAACGTAGTTAGTTTCTTTAACAGCGCAATGCCAGCTCAACCGTTAGGATGGTTTAAAGAGCAAATCAAAAAATCTTCTCAAATGAAAGGTTTGAAATATCGTACTGTGGGATTAGCTGCAGATGTTCTTGGAGAAATGGGAATGTCAGTAGTTCAATTACCTGGTGGAGAAATTCAAGCAGCAATGAAAAGTGGATTAATTGATGCTGCGGAGTTTAACAACCCAACTTCAGACAGTGACTTTGGTATGCAAGATGTATCAAAACATTATCACTTAGCAAGCTTTCACCAGTCGCAAGAATGTTTTGAAGTAACATTCAACAAGAAAAAGTTTGACAATCTCGCTCCAGAATTACAAAAAATTCTTGAGTATGCTTCTGAAGCTGAAAACTCTAACTTCTTCTGGAACAACACATTAAGATATGCTGATGATCTTGTTAAATTAAAAAACAAGCTTGGCGTTAATGTTTATAGAACGCCAGACGGTGTTATGGCTGATCAGTTAAAAGCATGGGATGTGATTACTGACAAATTTTCAAAGAAAGATCCTTTCTTTAAAAAAGTTGTAGATTCACAAAAAGTATATGCTAAGAAAGTTATGGCATATCTATTGCTTAACCAACCTGATTACACAATGGCATACAAACATCACTTTGGTGAACCTGCAAAAGCAATTTAGTTAATCAAGGTATAATTTTTTAAGGGCGGCTTTAAAAGTCGCCCTTTTCAATTAAGCTAAACAAATGGAAAAATATATATACTTTTTTGAAAGTTTAAGTATCTGGATAGGTAGAGCTTTTGGTTGGTGTATTTTAGTTTTAACCCTTTCAGTTACATATGAAGTTTTCGTAAGGTACGTTTTAAATGCTCCTACCGTTTGGGCGTTTGATATGATGGTGCAAATGTATGGTGCATTATTTTTAATGGCCGGACCATACGCATTAGCTCAAGACGCTCATGTAAGAGGCGATGTTATATACAGATTATTTTCATTTAAAGTACAAGCGCGGATTGATTTAATACTTTATATATTTTTCTTTTTCCCCGGAATGCTGGCTTTGTTTTATTTTGGTTATGAAATTGCATCAGACTCTTGGAGATATAAAGAAGTTAGCTGGAATAGTCCTGCTCGAATTCAAATTTATTTTTTTAAATCTCTAATCCCTCTTGCTGGAGGATTATTAATCTTACAGGGGATTTCAGAATCCATGAGATGTATTCTTTGTATTAGAGAAGGCAAATGGCCGAAAAGACATGAAGATGTTCGCGAAACTGAAGAGAATTTAATTTCAAAACAAAAGGAAGCAGAAAGACAAAGAAAGGCTTTAGAACAATAAGATGACAGATCCACAAGTTGCAATTCTAATGTTGTCAATATTTATTTTCCTAGTATTGTTAGGATTTCCAATAGCATTTACCTTGATAGCAATGGGAGTAGGTTTTGGATATTACGCTTACTTTGAAGAGGGCAATTTATTTCTTAACAAGATTTTTTATTTACTCAATCAGAACGCTTACTCTGTCATGGAGAACGACGTTCTTGTGGCCATACCATTATTTTTGTTTATGGGCTATGTCGTAGAGCGAGCAAATATAGTAAACCGTTTATTTTTTAGTTTACAATTAGCTACACGACACCTTCCAGGATCAATGGCTGTAGCGGCGCTCGCTACTTGTGCAATATTTGCAACAGCAAGCGGTATTATAGGTGCAGTAGTCACCCTAATGGGGTTACTGGCTTTCCCAGCTATGGTAAAAGCAAATTATGATCGAGGATTTGCGGCGGGAGTTATTTGTGCCGGTGGAACACTTGGAATTTTAATTCCTCCAAGTATTATGCTTATTGTTTATGCGGCGATTGCAGAACTATCTCCATTAAGGCTTTATGCTGCAGCAATATTTCCAGGATTTTTACTTGCAGGCTTTTATATGGTTTATGTTGTTGGTTATGCGTTTTTTAAACCAAGTATAGCTCCCAAACCTTTAGAAGAAGAAATTCCTCCAATAAAAACTATTATTTTACAGTTAATAACTTCGTTTTTACCATTAGCACTATTAATTTTTACAGTCCTTGGTTCTATTTTATTCGGATTAGCTACCCCCGCAGAAGCCGCAGCTATTGGTGCATTTGGAGGTTTGTTTTTGGCTTATTGCTATAAGTCTCTAACTTTTGAAGGTTTAAAACAATCTGTGTATTTAACAGCAAAAACTACTGCGATGGTTTGTTGGTTATTCGTTGGATCTTGGACTTTTGCCTCTGTTTTTTCATACTTGGGCGGACACACAGTTGTAGAGCATTGGATACTTGGTTTTAATTTAGAGCCTTGGCAATTTCTTGTACTAGTTCAAATTATAATTTTTTTACTTGGGTGGCCTCTTGAATGGACAGAAATATTAATTATATTTGTACCAATTTTTTTACCTATGCTTGATACATTTGGAGTGAACCCTTATTTCTTTGCAATGTTGGTGGCATTAAATCTCCAAACTTCGTTTTTAACCCCCCCCATGGCCATGGCAGCCTATTATTTAAAAGGAGTGGTTGGTGATCAAATTGAGTTAGTAGATATATTTAAAAATATAACTCCATATTTATTCATAGTAATATTTACAATGGTGTTGATGTATAATTTTCCGCAAATAGCATTATTTTTACCAGATTACTTTTTTGGTGTAGGAAAATAATATTTATGCCTTCTATTAAAAACTCAGCTGTGGAAATGGTGCGGGCTATAAAAAAAGGAGAAGTCTCATCTGAAGAACTTGTAAAAAGTTATATAGAACAAATAAAAAAAAAAGAAAAAGACATAGAAGCCTTTCAATTTTTTGATGAAGAACTTGTTCTTGCTCAAGCAAAAAAATTAGATGCATTGCATCAAGCTGGGCAACATGGAGACCTCCATGGAATTCCGGTGGGTGTTAAAGATATTTTTGATACAGTTGATATGCCAACTGAAGACGGGACCGAAATTCATAAAAATAATCCAAGCTTAAATGACTGTACAGTTGTATCTAAATTGAAGCAAGCAGGGGCGATCATTATGGGAAAAACAGTCACAACTGAACTTGCTTATTATTCGTCTGGCAAAACCAAAAATCCTCATGATCTAAGTAGAACACCAGGAGGTTCATCGAGTGGTTCAGCTGCAGCTGTGGCATCACATATGGTTCCACTTGCTGTCGGAAGTCAAACTAACGGTTCGGTAATTAGACCAGCTTCTTATTGTGGTGTAGTAGGTTACAAGCCTACAAAAGGTTTAATCTCACGCCATTTGGTTATGCAAATTTCACGAACATTAGACCATGTTGGTATTTTTGCTAACTCTATTGAAGATGCTGCATTAATTAGCGAACAACTTATTGGTTATGATAAACAAGACCCTGACACATCACTAAATCCAAAACCCAAATTATTAAATGCAAGTAAAGCAAAACCGCCAATGGAACCTTTGCTTGCTTATATTAAATTACCATTTATGAATAAATTAGATGAAGATGCTGCCGAAGGGTTTAAAGAAGTAAAAGATGAGCTCAAAGGCCAAGTAGATGAAATTGAGTTACCAGAAGGTTTTGGTAAAATACCGGAGTGGCATAAAATAATTATGGAATCAGATATGGCAGCATCTTTTTCAGAAGAATATAAAAAATCAAAAAATAAATTAAGTGATAAAATTATAGAAGCTATCGAAAGAGGAATGAAGTACACTTCTATGGAATATAATAATGCCCTGTTAAAGATTGACGTAGCTAACGCGTACTTTAAACAATTTTTTCATGATTATGACGCAATCTTAACTCCATCTGCTAACGGCGAAGCCACGCAAGGTTTACAGTCTACAGGAGACCCAATTTTTTCTACAGTTTGGACATACTGTGGAATGCCGTCTATTAGTTTACCTTTATTACAAGGAAAAAATAAACTTCCTATAGGAATACAGCTTGTTTCATCTTTATATGATGATGAAAGATTATTTAGAAATGCAAGCTGGTTAACAAGTAAAATTAAAGCGTGATTAAATATTGATATGAAAATAAGTGAAAAACTAATAATTATTTTAAGTATATTTATTTTTGCAACATTTGTTATTGGTTTAGCATGGAGTATAAGCACAGGTCTCGCAGGTTTTTGGAGAGGGCTTCCTTTTTGGTTTATAGTTTTATTTGTTTTATTTCTTTTAATCTACGATTCTTTAAAAACTATTAAAAAATAATATAATTCGTTAATACGAATTAATTAAATCTTTAACTATTACAATGATATTTTTTATTGTTTCCGCAATATATATGATCTGTTCATTAATTAATTCAAAAATATATTCATACTCTGGAAAATAGTTTATTAAATCATTCTCAAAAGTTTTCATGATTCCGATTATTGAAAAGAAGATTATAATCATCAAAAAAATATAACCAAAAAATCCCATTCCCTTTTTTGGACTATAAAGGTCTGGTACTTGTTGGCCAATATCTGTGTTTATTTGTTGTGAAGATGGATCAAAATTTGAACTAATTTGAATTTTTTTCGTACTAGTTTTTGTTTCTCTTCCAATTAATTTGTCTAGTTCTCTTCCAATTTTTTTTGTTGCAAATATTCCTGTTTTTCCTGAGGGCATTAGCTGCGCCCATTGACTTCCTAAAAATTTGTAGGTTTTGCCATCAGAGGCTTTTAACTCATTTGAATGTGGTTTATTTTTATTTACGACATCTGGTTCAGTTATTTTTTTTAAGGGTTTTTCTATAGGATTATCTCTTAAAACCAGAACTGGTATTTGATGCCACTTCATCGAGCAATAACCACACTGGACCAACCTTCCTTCTTTAGGAATATCGTTATCTTTTACTATAAATCTTTTAAAACAACTTTTGCACTGTATAATCATTTAGTTTCTTATTAAAAATTATATTCTTCTATTAAACATTTTTTAAAAATTTATAATAGTTTAAATTCATACAATATAAAATAAATTTTTTGCTTAAAAAAGATATAAAAAAAATGAACTATTTAGCAGTTATATTGCTTACATTTATTTTAGCTTATTTTTTACTTCTTATCTTTACATATTTTTTTCAAAGAAATTTATTATATAGCCCAAAAGTAAATAGCTATGAAGATGATAAAATTTTAGTTAATGTTGAAATAGTAAAGATTAAAACTAGCGATAACATTGAATTAATATCTTGGCATCACAATAAAAGTAACAAAGATTATAAGACGATACTTTTTTTGCATGGAAATGCAGGGTCTTTAAAAAATAGAATTCATAAAATTAATCATTTTAAGGATATGAATATTAACTTTCTTATTATTGCTTGGAGAGGCTTTAGTGGAAATAAAGGAAATCCTTCTGAAAAGGGTCTTTACGAAGATGCCAAAGCTGCAGTTCGTTGGTTGGAATCTAATGGTGTAGAAAAAAAAAATATAATTATTTATGGAGAATCTTTAGGAGCAGCTATAGCTGTAGAGATTGCGCAAAATGAAAATTTTGCAGGTATAATTTTAGAATCTCCATTTACTTCTATGATTAATGTTGGAAAAAAAAAATACCCTATTTTGCCAGTTAAGTTGCTGCTTAAAGATAAGTATCAAAGCGATATTAAGATTAAAAACATTTATAGTCCCATACTAATTATGCATGGCAAAGTTGATAATGTAGTTCCGTTTAATATGGGAGAGAAGATGTATGAACTTGCCAATACCCCAAAGCAAAATTATTTTACAGAATATGACGATCATATGATGCAATATGATGAAAAGCTTTTAAATGTATTAAAAAAATATATTAACGGCTTAAATTAAGTCACAATTCAAACAAATAATTTTCACAAATCATTATTAAATTTAATTAATGAAATTTTTTCTTTTTATAATTTTGTTTTTCGTTAATTTTATAGGTAACGCCAATGAAATGGATCCCTACAAAAAAGATTTTGAAAATATATTTAATATTGGAAAAATGTTGTCACATGATAAAAAATTCACTTTATTTTTTAAGTCAAGAGAAAAGGCTATTTTAGCCAAAGGTGAAAATTTTAATTATATTACAGATTTTCCTCAAGATTTATACATCCTGCATAACGGAACAAATAATATTAAACCATTAATTACTTACGATTGGTTTCCTAAAGCAGTAAAAAAATTATCCACTGCTTCTTACTTGCCAGTTTTTCCTGAAGATTATGCTTATTATCTCTTAAGTGACAACGAAACATTAATAATGATCAGCGGTGTAAAATCCATAAGATCAAATTTTAAATTTAGTCTTAAAACTAATAAGCTTGAAAAACTTCCTCTTAATAATAAATACAAATTATTTGTTTCTTCTTTGTTAAAAGATTGTGGTTATAAAAATATGAATTCAACTTATAAATGTTTGTATTATAAACCTTTAATTTCAAAAAACCTTATTAATTAGTCATTATTGCATTTGCAAAATGTCGGGCACTAAATATTTGTAAATCATCCTCTTTTTCTCCCATACCTAAAGCAACAATGGGTATTTTAAACTTTTTGCTGACGGCAAGTAATATCCCCCCTTTTGCTGCGCCATCTAATTTTGTCATTATAATCCCAGTTATCGGTGATATTTTTTTAAATTCTTCAACTTGATTAATTGCGCTTTGTCCAGTTGTTGCATCTAGTATTAAAAAAGTTTCATGTGGAGCATTGACATCTATTTTTCTTAAAACATTTATTATTTTTTTAAACTCATCCATTAAATTTTTTTTGTTTTGTAATCTCCCTGCAGTATCTATCATTAGATAATCTAATTTTTTTTTTCTGGCATATTCGAGCGCTTTATAAGCAACTGAAGCAGGATCAGCACCCTCATCTGATTTTATGATTTGAGCATTTATTTTTTTTGCCCACACTTCAAGCTGACTAACTGCTCCAGCTCTAAAAGTGTCAGCGGCTCCAAAAACTACTTTTTGATTACCTTTTCCTAATATTTTTCCCAACTTTCCTATAGTAGTCGTTTTTCCAACACCATTCACTCCAGCTACAAGAATAACGCTAGGTTTATGTTTATTTAAATTATTTAAATTTTTTTCTAAAGGTTTTAAAATTTCAATTATGTAATCTGTAAGTATTTTAAAAATTTCACTTTTACTTTCTACTTTTGTGTTTGAAAATTTTTCTCTTAATTCAGCAGCAACTTCAACACCTACATCTGATTCAATTAAAAAATCTTCCAATTGTTCAAGAGTTTTGTCATTAATTTTTTTTTTGAAAATTAAGTTGTTTAAACCTATAGAAAGATTTTTTGAGCTTTTGCCTAGGCCTATTTTAAATTTGTTAAGAATATTCATTATTAAATATTAATTACAATTTTTTTTATTTCTGAGACTTTTCCCGTCATGTAAATATTATTATCTAAGCTCCACTCAATATTAAGATTTCCTTCATCAAACTCTATATCTACCAATCTATTTGTTAGTTTTAAAGAAAAAGCAGCCACAGCTGTTGCACATGCTGCTGTGCCACATGCCTTGGTTAATCCAGCACCACGCTCCCAAACTTTAACTTTAATATGTTTGTTATCTTGAACATTTGCAAAAGTTACATTACATTTTTCTGGAAAATATTCATGATTTTCTAAGTCTGGTCCAATTTTTTCTAAATGATATTGTTCTAAATTATTTACAAAAAAAATGACATGTGGGTTTCCTACGTTTAAAGAAAATCCTACTTTATTTTCGTTATTAATTTTTATTTTTAAATTTTTATTATCCATTTTTTTACTTAACGGGATTTTATCCCAATTAAAAATTGCTGACCCCATATTTATACGCACTAAATTATTAATTAATTCTGCTTTCAAAATTCTATTTTTAGTTTTTAATGAAATGTTGCTCTTTTTTTTCTCTTTCATTAGCAAATATGCTACACATCTACTACCATTTCCACATGCCCCAACTTCGCCCCCATCAGAGTTATAAAAAGTTAAGTAAGCATCATTATTTTGATCTTTATTTATAAATATAACCTGGTCACATCCAAAAAAGCTTCTATCAGCGATTTTTATAATTTGATTTTTCGTTAAAGATAAAGAATCTTTTCTTTGATCAAATATTATAAAATCATTACCTAAACCATCCATTTTATAAGCATCTATTTTATTCATATCTTAAAGTTTTATCTTTATTTATTGACTTTTTGAACAGCAATATGTAGCTTAAGCGCTATTTCCGCAAAATTATACTTTTTTGCGGTGCCTTTGGAAACAAAGGGATCGACACTAGTCAGCGAAGGTTCGCCCGCTAGTGTAGTTTTTGTTGGAATAAAGGAAATATGTTTGAAAATTTAACAAATAAATTTGAAGAAATTTTTAGTTCTTTAAAAAAAGCGCCTTCACTTAATGAAACTCAGGTTATTGAAGGATTGAGCGAGATACGCAAAGCTTTACTAGAGGCAGATGTTGCATTATCTGTAACCAAACAATTAATCGAAAACATAAAACTTAAGGCAATCGGTAAAGATATAATAAGATCAACGACACCAGGACAGATGCTCATTAAAGTAGTTTATGATGAGATTGTAAAAATTTTAGGTGATAAAAATTCTGAATTAAATTTAAATGCAGTGCCACCAGCTTGCATGATGTTGGTAGGATTGCAAGGCTCAGGTAAAACTACAACTGCAGCAAAAATTGCAAAATATTTAGAACAAAAAAATAAAAAAAAAACACTTTTGGTCAGTTTAGATGTTTATAGGCCAGCGGCTCAAGAACAATTAAGTATATTAGGGGAAAAAAATTCTTTACAAACCTTACCAATTGTCAAAAACCAAGTTCCTTTTGATATTGTAAAAAGAGCTTTGAGTGCCGCTTCTTTAAATGGATCTGACGTTATAATATTTGACACCGCTGGAAGAACTCAAATTGATCTAAATATGATGGCTGAAATTAAAGAAATAAAATCTCTAGCCAATCCTACAGAAACAATTTTAGTTGCTGATTCCTTGACTGGTCAAGTTGCAGTTAATGTAGCAGCAGAATTTAAAAAAACTGTAAACCTTACAGGCATAGTATTAACCAGAGTAGATGGCGATGGAAGAGGTGGAGCTGCATTAAGCATGAAATTTGCCACCAACACTCCTATCAAATTTATCGGAGTAGGAGAAAAAATAGATCAACTAGATGTTTTTTATCCAGACAGAATAGCAAACAGAATTTTAGGGATGGGAGATATTGTTTCACTTGTTGAAAAAGCCTCTGAAGGGGAAAATAAAGAAAATATTAAAAAAACAGAAGAAAACCTAAAGTCAGGAAGTTTTTCAATGGAAGATTATCTTAGTCAACTAAGGCAAATGAAAAAAATGGGTGGAATGGATGGTGTTTTATCAATGCTTCCTGGTGTTTCAAAAATTAAAAAACAAATGGATAATGCAAATATTGATGAAAATATAATTAAAATTAATGAAGCTATTATTTTGTCAATGACAAAGGAAGAAAGACTAGATCCAAAAATAATTAGTTCTTCAAGAAAAAAAAGAATTTCTAGTGGTGCTGGAGTAGATTCTGCCACTATAAATAAATTGTTAAAGCAATTTAAGACGATGACCAACATGATGAAAAAAATGTCAAAAGGAGGACCTGAAGAAGGGTTACCTCAAGATATTTTAAATCAATTAAAATGATAAAAGAAAGGAAAAAGTATGCTTAAAATCAGATTGTCACTAGGTGGTGCAAAAAAAAGACCAGTTTATAAAATTGTTGTTGCTGACAGTAGATTTCCAAGAGATGGTAGATTTATTGAAAAAGTAGGTTTCTTTAATCCATTGTTACCTAAGGATAAAAAGGAAAGAGTTAGCTTGGAAGCAGAAAGAATAAAGCATTGGATATCAAAAGGAGCTAAACCAACGCTCAGAGTTTCTAGAATATTAGGTGAAGCAGAATTATTTCCAATGCCTCCAAAAGGAAATAATCCATTAAAAGCAATACCAAAAAAAGATAGAAAAAAAGAAGGTGAGGATAAAAAAGAAGCAGCTCCAAAGGAAGAACCTAAAAAAGAAGCAGCTCCAAAGGAAGAACCTAAAAAAGCAGCAGCTCCAAAGGAAGAACCTAAAAAAGCAGCAGCTCCAAAGGAAGAAGAAAAAAAGAAATAAAAATGTGGAAGGCAAAAGTATTTACTTTATATCCCGAAATATTTCCAGGACCACTTGGTGTTGGTCTATATAAAAAAGCACTAGATAAAAAAATTTGGGCGCTCGAAGTAGTAAATATTAGAAATTTTGCCAAAGATAAACACAAAACAGTAGATGATGCTCCTTTTGGAGGTGGAAGCGGAATGGTTTTAAGAGCTGATGTTTTAGCTGACGCTTTAGATCAAAACGTTCTAGATAATAATGAGTATAAGATTTGTTTATCACCCAAAGGAAAAAAATTTGATTTTAATTTTTCAAAAAAATTTTTAGAAAAAAATATAAATATTATTTGTGGTCATTTTGAAGGTATTGATCAAAGAATTCTTGAAACCAGGAATATAGAAGAAATTAGTTTAGGTGACTTTGTTTTATCAGGAGGAGAAATCGCTGCAATGGCAATGATCAATTCAGTTGTTAGATTAATACCGGGTGTTATGGGCAACGAAAATTCATTAGATGAAGAAACTTTTGAAAACAATCTATTAGAGTACCCTCAATATACAAAACCTCAAAAATGGGAAGAAAAAAACGTTCCAGCAGTGTTAATATCGGGAGATCACCAGAAAATTAAAGACTGGCGTTTAATGCAATCAGAGGATATAACACGACGCCGACGTCCAGATTTATGGAAAAAATATAAAGAAAAAAAATGAAAAACATAGAAGACATAAACAGAGAAAGTGTCAAAAATATTTTATCTCAAAAGAAAGTTCCAAAGTTTTTTTCAGGAGACACAGTTAAAATTGGAGTAAAAATCTCTGAAGGAAAAAGAGAAAGAATCCAATACTTTGAAGGCGTTTGTATTGCAAAAAAGAATAGAGATATAAACTCATCATTTACAGTAAGAAAAATTTCATTTGGTGAAGGTGTAGAAAGAACATTTGCACTTTACAGTCCAATAATTGATTCAATTAAAATTGTTAGATCTGGAAAAGTTAGAAGAGCAAAACTTTACTATTTAAGAGACAGAAAAGGTAAGTCTGCTAGAATTGCTGAAAAAACTAAAAAAAGAATTAGTGTAGATGTTGGCGAACAATTAAAAGAAACAAAATTGGTTAATAAAAGTGAAACTCCAAATGATAAAATAAAAGCAGGCTCTAAAGAAGAAAAGACCACACAAGCCACTACTGCAAAAGTAGAACTAAAAAAAGAAGAATTAAAAAAAAAGAAAAAATAATTTTTTTCTACAATGCCCCAAACACTATACGACAAAATTTGGAACGAACATATAGTTCATCAACAAGATGATGGAACTGCTTTATTATATGTTGATAGACATCTTGTGCATGAAGTAACAAGCCCACAAGCGTTTGAAGGTTTGAGATTATTAAAAAGGAAAGTAAGGAAACCTGATTTAACTTTAGCGGTAGCGGATCATAATGTTCCAACCACGAACCGCGCCGAGGGCATTGATGATGAGGAGTCAAGAATCCAAGTAGAAACACTTGAAAATAATTGTAAGGAATTCGGTATAAAAATATTTGGTATGACAGATAAAAGACAGGGAATTGTTCACATCATTGGTCCAGAACAAGGATTTACTCAACCTGGCACAGTAATAGTTTGTGGAGACAGTCATACGGCAACGCACGGTGCTTTTGGCTCTTTAGCTTTTGGAATAGGAACTTCAGAAGTTGAACATGTATTAGCAACACAAACTTTAATTCAAAAAAAAGCAAAAAATTTTCGAATAAATGTAACTGGTAATTTATTAATTGGTGTCACTGCAAAGGATATAATATTACAAACTATAGGAAAAATAGGAACAGCAGGTGGTACGGGTACGGTTATTGAATACTCAGGATCGGTTATAGAAAGTTTAAACATTGAGCAACGTATGACAATCTGCAATATGTCAATCGAGGCCGGTGCTAGAGCTGGATTAATAGCTCCTGATGAAAAAACTTTTGAATACTTAAAAGATAAACCCATGTCTCCCAAAGGAACAAATTGGGATAATGCTTTAACGTATTGGTCAAAACTTAAATCCGACCCAGGTTCAAAGTTTGACAAAGAAATAGAAATAATAGGAAAAGATATAAATCCAATGGTAACGTGGGGAACCTCCCCGCAAGATGTCGTGCCAATAACGGGTATCATTCCTGACCCTGAAAAAGAAACTAATCTAGATAGAAAAAATTCTATGAATAGATCTTTAAATTATATGGGACTAAAAGCTAACACAAAAGTAACCGATATTAAAATAGATAGAATTTTTATAGGGAGTTGCACGAATGGAAGAATAAGTGATTTAAGAGATGCAGCAAAAATAATAAAAGGAAAAAAAATTGCTGGCCATATTAATGCTATGGTTGTGCCAGGTTCAGGTCTTGTAAAAGAACAAGCAGAATCAGAGGGAATAGATAAAGTATTTATAAAAGCGGGGTTTGAATGGAGAGAGCCGGGCTGTTCAATGTGTTTAGCTATGAATGCAGATAAACTTAATCCAAAAGAGAGATGTGCCTCAACGTCGAATAGAAATTTTGAAGGCCGACAAGGTAGAGGAGGCAGAACACATCTAGTGAGTCCAGCTATGGCAGCAGCAGCGGCAATTGCTGGACATTTAACGGATGTAAGGAAATTTAAGAATTAACATGGAAAAATTTAATATTTTAAAAGGGATTCCGGCAAACTTACCAATGATAAATATTGATACTGACATGATTATTCCCAAGCAGTTTTTAAAAACAATTAAAAGAACGGGACTTGGTAAAAGTTTGTTTTTTGAAATGCGTTATGATGAAGATGGTAAAGATATTAAAGAATTTTTATTAAATCAAAAACCTTATAAAAATTCATCAATTTTACTTACTGGAAAAAACTTTGGTTGCGGTTCATCTAGGGAGCATGCTCCTTGGGCATTATTAGATTTTGGAATTAAATGTATAATAAGTGCAAGTTTTGCAGATATTTTCTATAATAATTGTTTTAAAAATGGAATATTACCAATAGTTTTAGATAAAAAAAAAATTGAAGAGTTAATTCAGTACTCAGAAAGAAAAGAAAATATTGAAATAAATCTTGAACAACAACAAATTTTATTTGGAAATAAGGAGATTAAATTTGAAATTGACCCATTTAAAAAAGATTGTTTAATAAATGGATTAGATGATATTGCGATGTCATTAGAAAAATCTGAAAAAATAACTTCTTATGAAAATAAATTAAAAAAAAATAAATCTTGGATGTTTTAAAATGATTAAAATGAAAAGTAGAAAAATTTTGTTATTACCAGGAGATGGAATAGGGCCAGAGGTAGTAACAGAAGTAAAAAAAACTATTGAATGGTTTAATAAAAAAAAATCTTTAGATTTTAAAATTGAACAAGGTTTAGTGGGTGGAGCATCTTATGAAAAACATAAAAACCCAATCACAGATGAAGTTTTTTACAAAGCCTTAGAGTCGGAGGCCGTAATTCTAGGAGCAGTAGGAGGTCCACAATGGGATAATTTGGAATTTTCAAAAAGACCAGAAAGAGCTCTTTTAAAGTTAAGAAAAGAACTTAAGTTGTTTGCTAATCTTAGACCAGCAATTTGCTTTAAACAACTAGTTGCAGCTTCAAGCTTAAAACCTGAAATCGTTTCCGGTTTAGATATAATGATTGTAAGAGAACTTACCGGCGGTATATATTTTGGAGAACCAAGAGGAATTAAGCCAATAGAAAACGGAGAAAGAAGAGCTATAAATACCCATACTTATACAAGTGGTGAAATTATCAGAGTAGCAAAAGTGGCCTTTGAGCTAGCTCAAAAAAGAAATAAAAAAGTCACTTCTTGTGAAAAATCTAATGTAATGGAATCAGGAATTCTTTGGAGAGAGGAAGTGCAAAAAGTAAGAGATGAAGAGTATACCGATATTAATTTAAAACATATGCTTGCAGATAATTGTGCGATGCAATTATTACGAGACCCAAAACAATTCGATGTAATCGTAACTGATAATTTGTTTGGAGATATATTGTCAGATGAAGCAGCAATGTTAACAGGATCTCTAGGCCTTCTTCCCTCGGCATCTTTGGGAGCAAAAGATAAAAATGGAAAAATGAGAGCAATGTATGAACCAATACATGGTTCCGCGCCCGATATTGCGGGAACAGAAAAGGCCAATCCAATAGCCGCTATACTTAGTTTTTCTATGGCGCTTAGATATTCTTTAAATTTAGATCAAGAGGCAGATAATTTAGAGCAAGCGGTTCAAAAAGTGCTTAATGATGGTTTAAGAACTAAAGATATTTTATCAAAAGGCACAAAAGAAGTGAGCACCTCGCAAATGGGAGATGCAATAATTTCAAAACTTAAATAGTATCTATCCCAATGAATATAAAAAATGTAGTAGTCATTGGATCGGGAACTATGGGAAGCGGTATAGCTGCACAACTATGTAATGCTGATGTTCCAGTAACATTATTAGATTTAAAAACAGAAATTTCAGAAAAAGCTAAAAAAAAAATATTTGAATCACGCCCACCACTATTAATCGACAAAAGTAAGATTGATAACATCAGAGTAGGAAATATAGAAGATAATTTTGATTTAGTCGGTAAAGCTGACTGGATAGTTGAATCTGTAGTTGAACGAATAGATATAAAACATAATCTTTACGAAAAAATATTAAAAGCGCGAAAAGCAAATTCAATAATTTCGTCTAATACTTCAACAATTCCTTTAAAAGTCTTGTCTGAAAAAATGCTAGATAGAGATAAAAAAGATTTTTGCATTACACATTTTTTCAATCCCGTCAGATATATGGGTTTATTAGAAATAGTTAGTGAGGATATTAATGATATTAATAAAATAAATTTTTTAAAAATTTTTTGTGAAGAAAATTTAGGAAAAGGAGTCATAATTTGCAAAGATACCCCGGGATTTTTAGGTAATAGAGTTGGTGTTTACGCCATGCAAGTAGCAATGACTGAAGCTATCAAGATGGATCTAAGTATAGAAGAAGCAGATGCAATTTTTGGAAGACCGATGGGAGTTCCCAAAACAGGAGTTTTTGGTCTATATGATTTAATTGGTATAGATTTAATGGCAGATGTTTTAAAAAGTTTTATTAAGGAATTGCCAATATCAGATGTATTTCATGAAGTGGCAAAAGAAATTTCATTAGTAAAAAATTTGATTGAAACTGGGTATACAGGGAGAAAAGGTAAAGGTGGCTTTTACCGCATGAATAAAGAAGATGGTAAAAAAATTTTAGAAGCAATAAATTTAAAGAATAGTAAATACTTACCATCCAAAAAAATTGATCTTAATATTAATGAAA
>CAJQSJ010000051.1 GCA_905612535.1 uncultured Pelagibacteraceae bacterium
CTGTACAGTAAAACGATATGGCTCCATACCTGCACTTGATGCAAGAGTTCTAACTGCTTCACCAAATTTAAAGTTTTTTGTTTTCATTAAAAAATCAAAAACATTTCCATGTTCTGCGGAGCTAAAACAATGATAAAAACCTTTTTCGTCATTTACAGTAAAAGATGGTGATTTTTCGTTTGAAAAAGGAGATAGTCCTATAAATTCTTTTCCTCTTTTTTTTAGCTTAACACTTTGACCTACAATTTGTGATACCTTAATTCTTAATTTAATTTCTTCAAGATATTCTTTTGGATATTTCATTTTTCTAATATTTTTTTTACAATTGTTCCGGCTTTTGAAAAGTCAACAACTGTAGAATAATTTTTTTTTAACGCTCCCATAATTTTACCCATGTCTTTAATGCTAGTTGCGTCCGTTTCAATTATAGCTTTCTCACAAATTTTTTGAGTTTCCTCATCACTTAATTGTTTAGGCAAAAATGATTCTATTACTTTTATTTCCTCATTTTCAATATCTACTAACTCCTGCCTACCACCCTGTTTATACAGGTCAATTGAATCCTGCCTTTGCTTTTTCATTTTTTTAAGCAAGCCTATAATGTCCGATTCTTTTGTCTGCTCTTTATTGGGAATAGATCTATTTGCTATATCTCGGTCCTTAATACTTGCTAAAATTAACCTTAAAGTAGAAACTAAACTTTTATTCTTGTTCTTTAAAGCTACATTAAGCTGATCATTTATTTTATTTTTAAGTGACATGATTTATTTGAATATTAATTTAATGTAATAGCTTAATTTCTTCAAAAGAAAAAGTTGCTATTAGGGGATAAAATATTTTTCTTATCTTGCGCAAAATGATGTTTTATTGTAAAAGCCTTTAACTCATGAGTTGTATTTGGAACTAATAACAAATTTAACCCATAAAATAAAAAAAAATCTAAAAAAGATTAAAGCTACTGGCGTTTTAGTTTTAGAAAATGGTAGTTTTTTTGAAGGTTGTGGATTTGGTTTCGAAAGTGCAGCGGTCGGAGAAATTTGTTTTAACACTTCTATTACCGGTTACCAAGAAATTATATCAGACCCCTCCTACGCAGAACAAATAATAAATTTTACATTCCCACATATAGGAAATGTTGGAACAAATAATGACGATCATGAATCTGATAAAATCTGGACTAGAGGTGTAATTTTTAATTCTGAAATTACTAACCCCTCAAACTATAGGGCATTAAAGCATTTCGATAAATGGTTAAAAAAAAATAAAATAGTAGGTATTACTGGTCTTGATACTAGAAGTTTAACAAGTTTCATAAGAGATAAAGGGGCACCAAAAGGGACTATTTCTTTTTCTAAAAAAGGAAAATTTAATATCAATAAGCTAAAAAATCTAGCCAGTAGATGGAGTGGTTTAAAAAATTTAGATTTAGCGGAAAAAGTTACAACTAAAAAAAATTATAAATGGTCAGGATTTAAAACCTGGACAAAAAAAAATCGATTTTTAAAAAATAAAAAAAAAATATTTAAAGTTGTGGCAATTGATTATGGTATAAAAAAAAATATTTTAAGATATTTTTCTGATTTTAATTGTGAAGTTACTATTGTTTCTTGCAAGACGAGCGCAGATAAAATAATAAAAATGAAACCAGATGGCATATTTTTATCTAATGGCCCTGGTGACCCGGCTGCAACAGGTAAATATGCTATTGTAATAATTAAAAACTTAATTAAAAAAGAAATGCCTATTTTTGGAATTTGTCTTGGTCATCAAATACTTGCATTAGCACTTGGAGCAAAAACTAAAAAAATGAAGCTTGGTCACAGAGGGGCTAATCACCCAGTAAAAAATTTAATTAAAAGCAATATCGAAATTACATCTCAGAATCATGGTTTCGAAATTGTAAAAGAAAGTTTACCACACAATATTGAAATAACGCATAAATCTTTATTTGATAACTGTATTGAGGGAATAAGATTAAAAAATAAACCTATTTTCTCTGTTCAATATCATCCTGAGTCAAATCCGGGACCGCAAGATAGCGTATATTTATTCCGAGAATTTATTAACAATATGAAAAAAAATGCCAAAAAGAAAAGATCTTAAAAAAATTTTAATAATTGGAGCTGGTCCAATAATTATTGGCCAAGCATGCGAATTTGATTACTCTGGAACGCAAGCTTGTAAAGCTTTAAAAGATGAAGGATATAAAATTATTTTATTAAACTCTAATCCGGCAACAATAATGACCGATCCAGATGTTGCGGATAAAACTTATATTGAACCAATAACTTTAGAAGTATTAGAAAAAATTATTAAGAAAGAACGACCTAATGCGATACTTCCCACGATGGGAGGTCAAACAGCTCTAAACTTAGCTATGGATGCAGAAAAAAAAGGTCTTCTAAAAAAATACAAAGTTGAACTTATCGGAGCAAAAGCTAAAGCTATTTCAAATGCAGAAGATAGGAAAAAATTTAGAAAAAATATGCTTGCTATAGGTCTTGATTTGCCTAAATCAAAAATTATTAAAAATATAAAAGATGCTAGTAAAATTTTAAAACAAATTGGTTTACCTGCAATAATTCGTCCTTCTTTTACTCTTGGTGGATTAGGAAGTGGCATAGCAAAAAATAAACAGGATTTCTTTAATGTAGTTAAAAACGGCCTACATCAATCTCCAACAAATCAAGTTTTGGTTGAAGAGTGTTTAGAAGGTTGGAAAGAATTTGAAATGGAAGTAGTAAGAGACAAAAAAGACAACTGTATAATAATTTGTTCAATTGAAAATATTGATCCCATGGGGATTCACACGGGTGACTCTGTAACCGTAGCTCCCGCTCTAACTTTAACTGATAAAGAATACCAAATTATGAGAAATGCTTCTATTGCGTGTCTAAGAAAAATTGGTGTCGAAACTGGAGGTTCAAACGTTCAATTTGCTATCAATCCTAAAAATGGAAGAATGCTAATCATAGAAATGAATCCAAGAGTATCGAGATCATCTGCTCTTGCTTCCAAAGCAACTGGATTTCCAATTGCAAAAGTCGCTGCAAAACTTGCTGTTGGGTATACATTAGATGAATTAAAAAATGAAATTACAAAAACTACACCAGCTTCTTTTGAGCCTACTATTGATTATGTAGTAACAAAAATTCCACGATTTACTTTTGAAAAGTTTCCAACTACTCCAGCCGTGCTTGGAACTTCCATGAAATCTGTTGGAGAAGCAATGGCAA
>CAJQSJ010000052.1 GCA_905612535.1 uncultured Pelagibacteraceae bacterium
ACAGCGGCAGTTGCGGCGGTAACTTTAGTAAACTATCACCTGAATCTAAGTTGAATTTTAAAACTGCATCAAGTTGACACAGCAATTGCATAATTTTTTAAGAGAATTTCGTGACAATAATTTTTATTTACAATTGATAACGTTGTTATAAAAAGAAAAAAGTTGTAAAAATACATGAATATTAAACAGTTTTAACAAAGGAATTTAAACAAGTGTTTGTAGCAATTATTTTTTTCTTAATTATCATCGCTTCAGTAATATTTCATATATGGAGCCCGTGGTGGTGGACTCCTGTAGCTTCAAACTGGGGGAATATTGATAGCACAATAGAGCTTACATTTTGGATTACCGGCTCCGTGTTTGTCGCCGTATGTTCGTTTATGGCATATTGCGTATGGAGATATAGATATAGACCAGACAGAAAAGCCGAATACAAACCAGAAGACAAAAAATTAGAAATTCGATTAACAGCACTTACGGCTTTAGGAGTTATAGCGTTATTAGCTCCCGGATTAGTTGTTTGGAACAAGTACGTTACGGTTCCAGAAAATGCTCTTAAAATTGAAGTAGTAGCATACCAGTGGGGATGGAATTACAGATTACCTGGCAATGATGGAATTTTAGGAACAACAAAAATTTCTTTAATCAATGATGAAAACCCTTATGGATTAAATCCTGAAGATCCAAATAGCAAAGATGATATTATAGTAATGGACGCTGACCTTCATTTAGAAATCAATCAACCAGTTAAAGTAGAGCTTCGTTCTTATGATGTTTTGCATAATTTTTATGTTCCTCAATTTAGAGCTAAGATGGATACTCTTCCAGGTCTTGTTACTTTTTATTGGTTTACTCCTATAAGAACAGGAGATTTTGAAGTTTTATGTGCTGAGTATTGCGGCACGGGACATTACGCCATGAGAGGAAAAGTGTTAGTTGATGAAAAAACAGATTACACAAATTGGTTAGCAAAACAAATTACTCACGAAAAAATGTTTGCTCAAAACGAAGAAAATAAAAAATTATTAACAGCAGAAATTAAAAATTAAGGAGATAATATGGACGATGAATATAATAATAGTAAAATAGAAACTAAAGCAGCCGACTCTTCGTCAGGGAGCTATGTGACGCCTGCAGACAGCATTCCTGCTAGTGAAATTCCAGAGCAAGAATTATATCATGCAAAAAGTTTTTGGACTCGTTGGGTATTTTGCCAAGACGCCAAAGTAATTGGAGTTCAATATGCTTTAACAGCAACAGCTGTTGGTTTAATAGGTTTAGTTCTATCATGGGGAATGAGATTGCAGCTAGGTTTTCCTGAAACATTTTCTTTCTTGGGTCCAGCAACTTACTATCAGTCAGTCACTATGCATGGAATGATTATGGTAGTTTACCTGCTTACTGCATTATTCTTAGGCGGTTTTGGTAATTATTTAATTCCACTAATGGTTGGAGCGAGAGACATGGTTTTCCCTTATTTAAACATGGTTAGTTTTTGGATGTTTCTTGTTGCTGTTTTAGTTTTGATTTCTAGTTTTTTTGTCCCCGGGGGACCCACTGGAGCTGGTTGGACTTTATATCCGCCACAAGCAATTTTACCTGGAACTCCTGGTTCTGAGATGGGAATAGTTTTAATGTTAGTGTCCTTATCACTTTTTGTAATTGGTTTTACAATGGGAGGTTTGAATTATGTTATTACAATTTTACAAGCACGAACCCGTGGCATGACTCTAATGCGTATGCCTCTTACAATCTGGGGAATCTTTACAGCCACTGTTCTTGCTCTATTAGCTTTTCCAGCTCTTTTTGTAGCTTGCATAATGATGACATTAGATAATTTATTAGGAACAAGTTTTTTTATGCCAGAAATATTTACGATGGGTGAGCAATTAGGAACAACCGGTGGAAGCCCAATTTTATTTCAACATTTATTCTGGTTTTTTGGTCATCCTGAAGTTTATATTGTAGCTCTCCCTGCTTTTGGAATAGTGTCAGATCTTATTTCTGTCCATGCAAGAAAAAATATATTTGGTTACAGAATGATGGTTTGGGCGATTGTAATCATTGGAGCTTTAAGCTTTGTAGTTTGGGCACACCATATGTATGTGAGTGGTATGAACCCATATTTTGGTTTCTTTTTTGCTACAACGACATTAATAATCGCAGTTCCTACTGCAATTAAAGTTTATAATTGGGTTTTAACTTTGTGGAGAGGAAATATTCACCTTACAATTCCAATGCTTTTCTCATTAGGCTTTATCGTAACTTTCGTTAATGGAGGAATTACAGGTCTATTTCTTGGAAACGTAATTATAGATATACCTTTATCTGATACATATTTTGTTGTGGCTCATTTTCATATGGTTATGGGAATAGCTCCACTTATGGTAATTTTTGGAGCAATATATCATTGGTTTCCATTAATATCTGGAAGACATTTAAACCAGACTTTAGGA
>CAJQSJ010000053.1 GCA_905612535.1 uncultured Pelagibacteraceae bacterium
ATTAGTCTTTCAATCTTTTCAGCATAATCAAAAGAATTGTCTTTAACAAAATGAACTCTTGGTAAAAATTTCATATCAATTTTTTTTGCCAGGACCTTTCTTACAAGATATGAGAATTTTGTTAGGATATTAACTGTTTTATCTGTATCTTTTCCTCCTAAGGGAATAACATATGCTCTTGCATTTTTAAGATCTGGGCTCATTTTTACTTCTGTTACCGTAATACTGGTTGTATCAAATGTAGGGATTTTTGCTTCATCTCTTAAAAAAATTTGTCCTAACGACTGCTTTATTAGTTCTCCTACTCTTAGTTGTCTTTGTGACAAAGTGAAGCTATTATTTTGTTTAATCATTCAATTCTTCTTTCAGTTTCTATAACTTTATAGACCTCGATAATATCTTTTTCTTTAAAATCCGCATAATCTTTCAAGGTTATACCACATTCGAGACCAGCTGTGACTTGTTTTGTGGCATTCTTTTCTCTAAAAATACTACTAATAAATCCAGTATATATAACATTACCGTCCCTTATAAGTCTGGCATTTAGATTGCTTATAATTTCGCCATCTGTAACTTTTGAACCAGCCACCTTTCCTATAGAGGAAACCTTAAAAACTTTCTGTATTTCAGCTGAACCTACTACATTTTCCTTAACATCCGGTTTTAATAAACCTGACAAAGAGTCGTTTATAAAATCCAAAACCTCATAAATTATATTAAAATATTTTATAGTAACTTTATGAACTTCTGCTAACTTTTTAGCTTCTTTATTTGGTTTAACATTAAATCCAATAAGTATTGCATTAGAAGCTTTTGCTAGAGTAACATCGGTTTCTGTAATCACACCAATATTTGATAAAATAATTTTAGGTGCAACCTCATCATGTTTTACTTTTTCAACAGCGGTCTTAATGGCTTCGCTAGAACCATGAACATCTGATTTTATAATTAGTGCTAATTCTTTTACTAAAGTATTGTCGTCAAAAGCTGATTCTCTATTAACTGAAATCAAGGGTGCTTGTTTTGTTTTGCTGCTTTCTAGCCTATAATCATTTATTTCTTTTGCTTTTTCTTCAGAATCAACAACAATAAAATCATCTCCTGCTAAAGCCGATTTATTCATGCCCAAAATTTCAACGGGGGTTGAGGGTTTAGCAATATCAATGTTGATTCCTTCATCATTTATCATTGCTCTAATTTTTCCCCATGTTTGTCCACTAACAAAATAATCACCTTTTTTTAAACTTCCGTTAGTTACGAGAACTGTTGATACAGTTCCTTTTCCTTTATCAATTCTTGATTCTAATATTATGCCAACTGCACTTGATTCATAATCTGCTTTTAGGTCGAGAAGATCAGTTTGTAAAATAATATTTTCTTTTAATTTTTCTAAATTTTCTTTAGTTATTGCCGAAACTTCTGCAAATAATGTATCTCCACTTAATTCCTCAGCTATCAGTTCATATTGTAATAGTTCGTTTTTAACTTTCTGTGGATCTGCACCAGGTAAATCACATTTATTGATTGCTACAATAATTGGAACTTTTGCTGCCTTACCGTGATTTATTGCTTCTATTGTTTGTGGTTTTACTCCATCATCGGCCGCAACTACTAAAATTATTATATCAGTAACTTTTGATCCTCTGGCTCTCATCTCTGTAAAAGCAGCGTGACCAGGTGTATCAATAAATGTTATTTCTCTTCCTTCTTCAGTTTTTATTTTATAGGCACCTATATGCTGAGTTATGCCTCCATGTTCTTTGCTTACAACATTAGTTTTTCTTAACGAATCTAATAATGAAGTTTTACCATGATCTACATGACCCATTACTGTTACTATCGGAGCTCTTTGTTTTAAATTAACCCTTACCTGATTATCTAATTTTTTTATATTTAAATCTGGCTGTTGCTCTCTAATTGGTGTATTTCCAAATTCTTTGACTAGATACTCAGCAGTGTCTGCATCTATAGTGTGGTTTATTGTTGAAACTACCCCCATGCCCATAAGATGTTTTATAATTGCACTCGCTTGCATAGCCATTCGATTTGAAAGTTCTTTAATTGTAATTTTACTAGGTATATTAACTTCGTGAACAATTTTTTTACTTTCTGTTTTTGTATTTTCGGTATTTTGGCTTTGTTTTTCTTTAAGCCTAGATCTTCTTACCGAAGCTAAACTTCTTCCCTTTCCTTCCAGGGCCTCTTCATCTAATGCTGTGGATATAGTTAGTTTTACTTCTCTTTTTGAAATGCTGCTTTTGCTTTTTACTAAGCTACTTTTTTTTGAATGTGTGTCGTCAGATTTTCCAAAACTTTTAAACCTTTTTTTAGCGTTTTCTTCTGCTTTTTTTCTAATTTCGACACTTTTGCTTAGTGACGAACTTCCTGAAGTAAATTTTGAGGATCTAAAAGGTTCTTTTTTAAAACCTGTAGTGGGTTTACTCGTAGAATCATTTCTGCTGACAAATCTTCTTTCATTTTTATTTCTAGAGACTGTTTTTTTTATAATAAACGATTTTTTTTGACTATTTTTTTGAAACTCCGGAACGGTAAAAGGTTTTTTTGTTGATATCGTTAAAGTTTTTTTTATTTTTTTTTCTTCCATAAAAATTCATGCCCTTTACTTAAATGCGATATTTCTTGCATTCAAAATAAGACTATCTGCTTCATCTCTTGTTAATGCAAACTCTTCCAAATATCCTTCTATTTTAAATCTTTTTCCTTTTTTTTCATCATAACTTCCAATCAATTCATCCGTTGAAAGCTCCGCAAATTCTAATAAAGTTTTTATTTTTTTCTCTCCTAGGGTCACTAACATGCCCGGAGTAAGTCCTTTAAAATTTATTAGCAAGTCTTCTAATCCCAATTCATTTAGTTTTTTTTCTATAATTTCTTTTTCTTTTTTTAAATACTCATCCGCTCTTTCCTTTAGCTCTTTTGCCGTAGCATCATCTATGGCTTCAATTTTTGAAATTTCCTCTATTGGTGCTTGATTTATTTCATCAACTGAAGAATATCCTTCAGCTACTAAAAGTTGTCCAAGTATTTCATCAACTTCTAAGCTTTTTGTAAAAACTTCTGTCTTCTCTTTAAAATCTGTTTGTTTTTTTTCAGACTCTTCCTTTTCAGTCAATATATCTATTTCATAATTGATTAATTTTGATGCAAGCCTCACATTTTGCCCTCTACGACCGATAGCTTTACTTAAATTTTCTTCTGTTAAAATAACCTCAACTTTTTTATTTTGCTCATCTATAATAACTTTTTGTATTTCTGCTGGCGCTAAAGCACTAACTATTAAGGCAGCTGTATCTTCTGACCAACTAACTATATCTATTTTTTCTCCATGAAGTTCATTTACAACTGCTTGTACTCTACTACCTCTCATTCCAACACATGCTCCCACGGGATCTATGGAAGAGTCTTTGGATGTGACACAAATCTTGGCTCTGCTACCTGGGTCTCTTGCTGAATGTTTTATTTCAATTATTCCATCATAAATTTCAGGAACTTCCTGAGCAAATAATTTTTCCATAAATTTAGTATGAGCTCTAGACAAATGTATTTGTTGTCCTTTGTTTTCTCTTATAACATCATAGCAATAGGCTTTTATTCTATCGCCATTTTTTAAAATTTCTCTTGGTATAAGTTCTTCTTTTCTTATAATTGCTTCTGATCTATTTAGATCGACAATTACATTCCCATATTCGAGTCTTTTTACTATACCGCTTAAAATTTCGCCTTTTTTATCAATAAAGTCATTATATTGTCTTTCTCTTTCTGCTGCTCTTACGTTTTGCGTTATTACTTGTCTTGCAGTCTGAGCGGCAATTCTACCAAAGTCAACAGGCGGCAACACTTCAAATATTTGATCACCTAAACTAATGCTTTCGCCATCTTCTTTTTTAGAAATTTTTAAATCATATTCTTTAATATTTTCATTTGGTTTTTCTAATGTTTCTTCTGATGATTCTTCTGTTTTATTCTCTTCTAAGTTTTCTACTTTATAGACATTTATATTTATGTTGGTAAAATCTATCTTATTAGCTTCTATTAAAGAAATTTCAGTATCTGTATTTTCTAGATTTTCGACAATTTTTAAAACTTTATGAAGAGTAATATCTCCGCTTTCCCTATCAATTGTCGCGCGAATATCATTTTCGATTCCAAATCTTGTTTTTGCAGCTTTTTGTATTGCGGACTCCATTGTTGATAAAATAACTTCTTTATCAATGGATTTTTCCAAAGCTACAGCTTCAGCAATTCTCAACAGTTCAACTTTATCAGATCTTTTGTTTAACATAATCTAATTTTGCTTTTTCCTAAAAAAAAATGGGCAAAGGCCCATTTCAGTATTCCAGGTAACTTAGTAACTCTTTAATTTATATTTAGACTTTTATCAAGTTCTACTTTTGGAAAACTGCGCTTTTATCTGTTTTTTCCCAAGAAAATGAGCCATCAGACTCCGGTTTTCTTCCGAAATGTCCATAGGCAGCCGTTTTTTGATAAATTGGTTTATTTAAACCCAACATCTCTCGAATGCCTCTTGGACTTAAATCAAAATTATCTTTAATTAATTTTTTAACATGTCTATTTTTTTCTTCATCATCATCAAAAAGATCAACGTAAATAGATAAAGGTTTTGAGACTCCAATTGCGTATGCTAATTGAATTAAACATTTATCAGCAATTTTTGAAGCTACTACATTTTTTGCCAGGTATCTTGATACGTACGCTGCTGATCTATCAACTTTAGAAGGGTCCTTACCAGAAAAGGCTCCACCACCGTGAGGAGCTGCACCTCCATATGTATCTACAATTATTTTTCTTCCTGTTAACCCAGCATCGCCATCAGGACCACCTATAACAAAATTACCAGTTGGATTAACATAAATTTCACTTTCATCTAATCCTAAAAGAAGTTCTTTTGGAATAGATTTTTCTATGTAAGGTTTTACAAGTTCTCTAACTTGCGATTGATTGACATCAGCTGAGTGTTGGGTGGAAATTACCACAGATTTAACAGCTACAGGCTTTCCATCTTTATATTCTACTGTAATTTGACTTTTAGAGTCTGGTTCAATATTTTTTAAATTTCCTGATTTCCTATCCTCCGCCATCAATCTTAAAATTTTGTGAGAAAAATGTATTGGTGCGGGCATTAAAACGCTTGTTTCGTTACAGGCATAGCCAAACATTATGCCTTGATCGCCGGCTCCTTCGTCTTTGTTTCCAGATGCGTCTACTCCCATTGCTATATCAGATGATTGAGAATGAAGATGACTTTCTATCTTTGTTGCATCTTTCCAAGTAAAACCTTCTTGGTCATATCCAATATCTTTAATACAATCTCTAACTTTTTGAATTAAATCATCTTTTTTAATTTCAGGTCCTCTTACTTCTCCTGCCAAGACAACTCTATTGGTTGTTGTTAATGTTTCACATCCTACTCGTGCCTGAGGTTCTGCGGCCAAGTATGTGTCAACAACCATATCTGAAATTCTATCACAAACTTTATCTGGGTGACCCTCTGAAACAGACTCGCTTGTAAATAAATAAGATTTGTTAGACATTGGTTTCAATCTTTCTTAAAATTAAAAATAAGAATATATACATAAAAATTATTAAAAAATATATTTTATTTCCATGTTGCGAAAAATTTGTTTTTTCAAAAAATTGTGGAAAATGAACCTCAATATTGCCTGTCTCGCGTGTATTTAGCGATTTCTCTATCTGCCCACTTGGGCTAATAAAAGCTGAAAATCCTTTATTTGCTGATCTTGCGATAAAAATACCTTCCTCCACCGCTCTATAAATAGCTTTTGAAAAATGTTGGTGTGGTCCTATAGAATCTCCAAACCAAGCATCCTCTGAAATATTAATTGCAACATCTGGTAATTGATTTTTATTTTTTATTTTCCCAGAATAAATAATTTCATAACAAATTAGTGGTAGTACTGATTTATTATTAAAATTATCTGTTAAATTTATTAATTTTCTATCGCTTCCTGAAGAAAATGAATTATATCCTCTTGTTATTTTTTTTAAACCTAGTTTAGAAAAAAATTTTTCAAAAGGCAAAAACTCACCAAATGGGACAAGATTTATTTTATTATATAAATTTATAACTTCTAACTGGTTGTTTAAAACCACTAAACTATTAAAATATTTGTGATCTTTTAATTCATTATCTTTTTGAAGGCTGTTTATACCCAAAACAATTAGGTGATTTTCTGAAAATTTATCTTTAAATAAGTCTTTATATTTCTCAATGTCACTTAAATAAGATTCGTAAAATACTCCTTCAGGCCAAATAAATATAGTTTTTTTACTTTTTTCCGGGTTGCTAATTCTTATCAACTTATTCAACTGAGATATTTCACTCTGAGATTTGTGCTGTGATAATGAAAAGTTTGGTGAAATAATCTTTAGATAAATATCCTTTTCAAAATAAAACTCAGTATTATTTATTTTGTATGAGCCGTAAAAATAGTTCCCAATGAAAATAATTATTATTGTTGTTAAAAAAATAACATTTTTAATATCAACTTTTTTTGCAAAAAATAAGAAGGGTGAACAAAAAAAAGTGATGGAAATAAGACTAAATGCATAGGTTCCTATATGAGATAGAATTTGCACTGACTCTAAAGACCAAACCCACGTGTATGATATTAAATTCCAAGGAAAACCTGTTAATAGATTGCCACGTAAGAACTCAACTAATGAAAAAATAATAGAAAATAATAAAACAAATGTAATGTTTCTTTTTGCTAATGGACCTATAAGTAAAGTTATTATTCCAAAAAACAAAGATAAAAATAATGGGATAAATATAAGCGCTAAAATAATTAAATTTTTAAACTCCTCATCATGAGTCAATGCAATTGCAATCCAATAATTGCCAAATAGAAAGAAACCAAAACCAAAAGAGCAACCTAAATGAAAAAAATATTTATTAGATTTTTTATTTCTATATTTAGAAGCCGTCCCTTGTTTCAATATTAAAATTAAAAACAATAAAGACGAAAAAGAAAAAAAATTTAAAAATGTTAAATTGAATGGAGCAAAACTAAGTACTGTAATAGTGCCTAATAAAAATGGAGCAAAATATATTACAAAATATTTATTTTTTAATAAATTTTTCAAAGCAATTTTCTAACAGTATATTGAATTTATAATTTTTTTTTCTGACTTTATCATTTTATAATAATCTAGATTTTTACTATGATCATGACCTATTAAATGTAAAAGTCCATGAATCCAAGCTTTGTCAAACTCTAAAAAAAAGTTATTTTTTTTTGCTCGTAAATTAATAATTTCATA
>CAJQSJ010000054.1 GCA_905612535.1 uncultured Pelagibacteraceae bacterium
TTTTTCAGAAAGGACAATTAATATATCTCGATATATTTTTTGAATTAACTCCTCTACAGTTCTGTTTTCCATTTTAACAGTATCAGAATATTGTGGCTGCACTTTATATAATGAAGAAGACTTAAATGTTCGGATAAGTATACTTTTATTTGTTAGATAATTTTTTATGTTAACATCAGCGTTGATAGTAATTTTGTACTCTGTAGTCTTTCCGCTTGTGTCTGTTGACATTTTTTCTTTATTTTTTTTTGCATTAACAGTTAGGGAAATTAGAGCCGAATCTGGAAATTCATCTTGAGATTTAGACAGGTTATTAAGTTTTGAATATATTTTATTTCCTATTTCTTTTTCGCCTTCTACTAAATGCTCAGAAATATTAAATTTAACATTGGATGAACCAAAAATAGGTTTATATCCAGCACAACCAATAAGAAGGTGGAAAAAAAATAATATTGAAATTAGGTGAATAATTTTTTTCATTATTAAACTATAAAATTTACTAATTTATTTTTAATATAAATATTTTTCTTAATCATTTTGCCTTTTATGTTCTTAGACACATTATCAATATTTTTTGCGTTTTTTAAAACTAAATTTTCAGTAGAGTCTATTGCTATCTTGAAAATACCACGTTTTTTTCCATTTACCTGAACAACTATTATACAATTTTTTTCTTTGAAGAGTGAAGTTTCGTAGCTAGGCCAATAAAAATCCTTATTAAATTTTAACCAACACTCATTAGAAAAATGAGGTATTATTGGCATTAACAATAACAAAACTTTCTCCCATATGTTTAACAAAGTTTTATTTGTAACTTTATTGTTAATTATACATTGATTAATAATATTATAAATTTCGTATATATTTGCTACTACAACGTTGTATTGAAAATTTTCTAAATTTTTTGTTATTGTAAAAATACTTTTATTAATACTTTTATTAAGAAGGTCATCTTCTTCATTACTAATAAAATCTTTTGATTCCAAAATTTCATTGTTTAACTTCCAAAGTTTTTGGATAAATTTATAAGCTGCAGCAACCCCTTCTTGTGACCAGTTTATATCTCTCTCAGGTGGACTATCTGATAAAATAAATAATCTTACCGCATCAGCCCCATAAGTATTAATCATATTCTCTGGATCTATAGTATTTTTTTTTGATTTTGACATCGACTCAATTGGACCAACTATTACTCTTTCTTTATTTTTTTTTGTTAGAAAATTTCCAGATGAATCTTTTTCTATGTCATCAGGATATAGCCACTGATTTTTTTCATTCTTGTAAGTTTCGTGGCAAACCATCCCTTGAGTAAATAAACTCTTAAATGGTTCTTGATAGTTAAATTTATTATTACTAAATCCTAAAGCTCGCATAAAAAATCTTGAATAAAGCAAGTGCAAGATAGCGTGCTCAACTCCGCCAATATATTGGTCAACTGGCATCCAATATTGTAAATCGCTTAATTCGTAACCATAATTTTGGTTTTGTGGTGAGCAAAATCTTAAAAAATACCAGGACGAATCTACAAAAGTGTCTAGAGTGTCTGTTTCTCTAGTAAATTTTTCTCCTGATGAAAGGGTGATATATTTCCAACCAGGATGTTTATCCAAAGGATTTCCTTGTGTATTAATGTCCACATCGTCCGGCAATAGGATTGGTAAATCTTTTTTTTCAACAGCAGAAGCTTCTCCCTTTGCATTATATACTATTGGTATAGGACAGCCCCAATATCTTTGTCTTGATATGCCCCAATCCTTAAGTCTAAATGTTATTTTTTCTTCACCAATTTTTTTTTCAGAGATAATTTTAATAGTCTTTTTAATTGCATCCGGAACAGTTAAGTCATCTAAAAATTTAGAGTTAAACAATATTCCATCTTCAGTAAAAGCTTTATCTTTAATAACAATATCTTTACCTTCGATTTCTGAATTTTTAGGCTTAACAACAGGTATAACTTTAAGTCCGTATTTATTAGCAAAATCTAAGTCTCTTTGGTCGTGCGCAGGACATCCAAACACCGCTCCACTTCCATAGTCCATTAAAACAAAATTTGCTATATAAACAGGAAGTTTTTTTCCCTCAACAAAAGGATGTTCAACAAACAAATCTGTATTGAAGCCAATTTTTTCAGTATTAGCTAGAGCTTCTTCTGTAGTTCCCATCTTTGAACATTTGTTTTTAAAAGATAAAAATTTATCATTAGTTTTAAATTTGAATGTAATTGGATGGTCTATGGATACTGCAATAAAAGAAGCACCAAATATAGTGTCTGGTCTAGTTGTAAAAACTTTTATTAGTTCACTAGGCTTTTTTCCTGTAATCTTAAAATTAATATCACATCCAAAAGATTTTCCAATCCAATTTTTTTGCATTAACTTAACTTTATCTGGCCATTCTTTTAAGAATTCCAAACCATCTAATAAATTTTGTGCAAATTTGTTTATATTAAAAAACCATTGAGATAGTTTTTTTCTTTCAACCACAGCACCAGAGCGCCAACCTTTACCATCGATCACCTGCTCATTAGCCAGAACAGTTTTATCGACCGGGTCCCAGTTTACATATGTATCTTTTTTATAGACTAGCTTTTTGTTAAACATTTCTATAAAAAATTCTTGCTGGTGTTTATAGTATTCTGGATCGCATGTTGATATTTCACGATCCCAATCTAATGAAAGACCAAGAAGTTTTAATTGAGCCTTCATTATTTTAATATTTTTTTTAGTCCATTCTTTGGGATGAAGATTATTTTCTTTAGCTGCATTTTCGGCAGGCAATCCAAAAGAATCCCAACCCATAGGATGAAGAACATTATATCCTTGAAGTTTTTTATAGCGGGCCAAAACATCGCCAATTGTATAATTTCTAACATGACCCATATGAATTTTTCCAGATGGATATGGAAACATTTCTAAGCAGTAGAATTTTTTTTTATTTTTATCTATT
>CAJQSJ010000055.1 GCA_905612535.1 uncultured Pelagibacteraceae bacterium
TTCCAGTAAGAACCAACAGAATGCTAGCCTTAACTAATAATTTAGAAATAATAACAACTAACAGTGAGGCGGAAGCATTGCTTCTAGAAGCCAATTTAATTAAAAAATTTAAACCTAAATTTAATATTCTGTTGAAGGACGATAAATCTTTCCCGTACATTTTTATTGAAAAGGATTGTGACTGGCCACAATTATCAAAACATAGAGGTGCAAAAAATAAAAAAGGTCATTACTTTGGGCCATTTGCTTCTGTCGGCTCCGCTAATTGGACAATTAAAATTCTTCAGAAGGTCTTTTTGTTGAGAGTTTGCAATGATTCGGTTTTTAAAAATAGAAACAGAGCCTGTATACTTTTTCAAATCAAAAGATGTGCAGCACCTTGTGTAAATTCCATAAATAAGGAAGAGTACGCTAAACTTGTTAGTGATGCTGTAGATTTTCTTTCTGGAAAATCAAAAATTATCCAAAAAAAATTATCTCTTGAAATGGAAAAAAGTAGTAAAAAAATGAATTATGAAAAGGCAGCTATTATTAGAGATAGAATTAAAGCGCTTACGCAAATTCAATCTTCACAAAATATAAGTTCTACTAATTTAAATAATGCAGATGTTATATCTATTTCTCAAGAAGCTTCAAAAAGTTGTATTCAAGTATTTTTTTATAGATCTAAACAAAATTGGGGTAATCAATCTTTTTTCCCTAAGCACGACAATGAGCATACTGCTGAAGAAGTATTAACTTCTTTTATTGCGCAGTTCTATGAAAATAAAAATGCACCAGCTGAAATTGTAGTAAATAAGAAAATCAATGATCTAAACTTAATTAAAACGGCTTTAGAAAAAAAAGAAAAAAAATTAATATCAATCAAAATAGCCACTAAAGGGAATGCCTTAAAGATATCTAAAATGGCTGAAAAAAATGCAAAAGAAGCTTTAACAAGAAAAATATTTGAATCGGAAACAAATGCTAAGTTACTTGATCAAGTTGCAGAAAAATTTAAATTAAATATTTCTCCACAAATAATTGAAGTTTATGATAATAGTCACATTCAAGGAGCACACGCCGTGGGTGCTTTAATTTCTTTTGGAACTGAAGGGTTTGTTAAAAAAAGATATAGAAAATTTAATATTAAAAATACAAACCTTAATAGTGGTGATGACTATGGTATGTTAAAAGAGGTTTTAGAAAGAAGGTTTTCAAAAATTATTCAAAATAAAAAACAAATGGACGTTATAATACCAGATTTAGTAATTGTTGATGGTGGAAAGGGGCAATATTCAACAAGTAGAAAAATTTTAGATGATTATGGTTTTCACGATATTCCAATTATAGCAATTGCTAAAGGAGAAAATAGAAACCAAGGTGATGAAACTTTTATCCACAGAACTAATAGTATTAAACTAGATAAAAGAGAACCCTTGTTATTTTTTCTTCAAAGATTGAGGGATGAAGCTCATAGATTTGCTATAAGCAGTCATAGAATTAAAAGAAAAAAAAGTTTGTCAAAATCATTATTAGATGAAATAAATGGTATTGGTAGAACAAGAAAAAGATCTTTATTAAATTATTTTGGATCTGCTAGAGCGGTCGAGTCGGCTAGTTTTGAAGATTTAAAAAACGTAGATGGAATTGAAACTTCTGTTGCAAAAAAAATACATGATTTTTTTCATAACTAAAAAATATATATGAAATTACAAATTCCTAATGCTCTAACAATTGGAAGAATAATATTGGTTCCAATATTTGTAATTGCTTTTTATATTCCTGGTTTTTTGGGTGATTTAATACCTTTTTTTATATTTGTATTGGCTAGTTTTACTGATTTTTTAGATGGGTTATTAGCAAGATTATACAAAGAAGAATCAAAATTAGGTGAATTACTAGATCCTATCGCGGATAAAATAATTGTAGCCGCCGCATTAGTTTTGCTTGTAATGAGCGGCACTATTAGCAAATATGAAGTTATTGCTGCAATTATTATATTAACAAGAGAAATATTAATTTCAGGATTAAGAGAGTTTTTGGCTAAATCCCAAATCTCAATGCCAGTTACTGGATTGGCTAAATTTAAAACATTCATTCAAATGTTTTCTATTTCTCTGCTTCTTACGGGAGAAAGTGGCAATAAAATTATTAATTTTCATGATTACAATGCCCATACGATAGGAATAATTTTATTGTGGCTGTCTGCTTTTCTTACGCTTTACACAGGTTATGATTACGTAAAAAAAGGTATTGACCACGCGGTAGAATAAATTTAATTTTTAACTTTATTACTTTTTTCTTACTATTTCTTGATAACTTTTAGACAAATTTTTAATAACTTCACAAACATCAAATTTATATTTATCGATCTGTGATACTGGAGTAACTTCTGCGGCTGTTCCTGTTAAAAAACAGCCTACGAAATTTGACAACTCGTCTGGCTTAATTTTTCTTTCAATAATTTTAATATTCTTTGTTTTAGCTAAATTAATAATAGTTCTTCTAGTAATCCCATCTAAAAAAGAATCTGGAATTGGGGTGTGCAATTCTCCATTATTACTTTTAAAAAATATATTAGCTCCCGTAGCTTCTGCTATATTATCTTGATAATCTAACATTAGTGAGTCTGCAAAACCTTCTTTTTCTGCCTCATGTTTTGAAAGTGTACAAATCATATAAAGACCTGAGGCTTTGGTATCCCAAGGAATAGTATTTGGAGCCGGTCTTCTCCATTTAGAAATATTTAATTTAATTCCTTTTAATTTAAGATTGGGATCAAAGTAAGATCCCCACTCCCATGTAGCTATTGCAACATGAATTTTTGTTTTTTGTGCTGAAATTGCCATCATTTCGCTGCCTCTCCATACCACTGGTCTTACATAGCCATTTTTTACTTTTTGAATCTTTATAATCTGTTTGCACGATTTGTTCAAAACGTCTTGAGAATATGGAATTTTAAATCCCAATCTATTCGCTGAGTGAAATAACCTCTCGGTATGTTCTTCTAACTTAAATATTTTGCCATCATAAACTCTTTCGCCTTCAAACACGCAGCTTGCATAATGCAATCCGTGATTTAAAACATGAACTTTAACGTCAGGCCAATTTACTAGCTCTCCATTAAACCAAATTTTTCCTGCTCTTTTGTCAAAAGGTATAGGTTCCATAAAAATATATTAATCTTAATTGATTTATTTAGTTCAAAAAAGTATCTATGTTGTATAGATATGTCAATATAGCTGACCTAAAATTAATTATGAGCGATTTATTATATTTAAAAGATGAACAGATCAAGGATTTTATTGAACAAATATTTTATGCTTATAGAGAAACTTACTCCGATCCAAAAAAAATCTTAAAAAAACATTCTTTTGGAACGGCCCATCACAAAGCATTACATTTAATTGAAAAGTATGATGGTTTGACTGTCTCAAATTTGTTAACCAAACTTAAAATTACAAAACAAAGTCTAAATAGAGTATTGAGGGATTTAATTAAAAATAAAATAATTATTCTCAAAAAAGGTGAGATAGATTCTAGACAAAGGAAAATTTTTTTAAATGAAAAAGGTAAAAAACTCTGTAATGAAATATTTGTGGAACAAAAAAAAAGAATTTACACCGCACTAAAAGACTCTGACTCGGATTCTGTAATAAAGTTTAAAAATATACTAAATAAAATTGTTAATGAATAAAAATTTTTTTCATATACTGGTAGTAGATGATGATGACAGAATTAGAGAGCTTGTAAAAGAGTACCTCGAAAAAAATAAATTTTTAATCACAACAGCTAAAAATGCTTTTGATGCTAAAGAAAAAATAAAAATAATTAAATTTGATATTTTGGTTTTAGATATTATGATGCCTGGACAAAGCGGTTTATCTTTAACTAAAGAAATTAAAAAAAGCAGCCAACTACCGATCATACTTTTAACTGCAAAAGGCGAAACTCAAGACAGAATAGAGGGTTTGGAGGTTGGTGCTGATGATTATCTTGGAAAACCTTTTGCTCCTAAAGAGCTCTTGTTAAGAATAAATAACATAATAAATAAAGTTCAAAAACATACGCAACTTGATGAAATTCACATAGGGGAAGCACATGTTGATTTAAAAAAATTAAATATTAAACTAAATAATAAAGTGATAAAAATTAACCCACAAGAAAAAAAAGTTTTAGAGAAAATGTTAGAAACCCCTGGAAAAATTTTTTCTAGAAGTGATATAGGAAAAATTATTAAAATCACAAAAGAAAGAACAATAGATGTTATGATTACAAGACTCAGAAGTAAAATAGAGGCTAATCCTAAAAATCCAAAATATTTACAAACAATAAGAGGTTCTGGTTATGTTTTATGGATTAAATAATATATTCAAAAAATATTTACCTAAAAGTCTTTTTTATAGGTCTCTTATTATTGTCGCTACTCCAATAATTTTGCTACAAATAATTATTACAGTAGTTTTTTTTGACAGTCTTTGGATTAAATCAAATAAAGGAATGACCAAATCTTTAGTTGCAGAAATTGAAACTCTATTTGACGTTTATCAAAATGAAAGTGGTTATAATGAAATGATTATAGACCTTTATAATAAAAATTTTGATTTTGTGGTACAAAAAAAGGAATCAGAAGATTTTATAAAAAAAAATACAGAGAGATGGTATAGTCCAATGGATAGAAGTTTAAGACGAGAACTTAAGGATTCATTCGGTAGCTTAAACTATTCTTTTGACACAACATCGTACAAAGAGATTGTAGAGCTTAAAATTAAATATCAAGAGGGTTTCCTTCAAATATTCTTTCCTAAAAATAGGATTGCCCCATCTTCTGCTCGTATTTTTGCATTATGGATAACTTTACCAGGATTGCTATTAATTTTTATTGCAATTGTTTTTTTAAAAAATCAAACTCGCCCAATTGTTAACTTAGCCAAAGCGGCAGAAAAATTTGGAAAAGGTGAATTTATTAAAAACTTTAAACCTTCTGGAGCAAAAGAAATAAGACAAGCTGCTTATGAATTTGATAAAATGAGAAAAAGAATAACAATTCATTTAAACCAAAGATCAGAAATGTTGTCAGGAATAAGTCATGACTTGCGAACTCCTCTAACAAGATTAAAACTACAAATAGCTCTATTAAAACAAAAAGACTTAGCAAAAAAATTAAGTAGCGATATTGAAGAAATGGAAAGAATGCTTGATGAATATTTAGAATTTTCTAGAAATAAAAAAAATGAAGACACTGAAAAAATTAACCTTAACTTTGTAATAAATGATTTGGTAAAAAAATATGAAAATGAAAAAGTTAATGCTTCTATAAATAATAACTTAGAAATTAATATTCGCCCAAACTCGATCAGAAGATGCTTATCAAATTTAATAGATAATGGTTTGGCTTATGGAAAAAAGGTAAAAATAACTACAGTAAAAACAATTAATAGTATTGCAATCTTTGTGGATGATGACGGCCCAGGAATTGAAGAAAGTGAGCATAAAAATATTTTAAAACCATTCTATAGAATTGACAAAAGCAGAGGACAAAATAAGTCGGGAGTTGGTTTGGGTCTATCAATTACTAATGATATTGTGCGTTCGCATGGAGGAACAATTTCTTTTGACAAAAGTCCTTTGGGTGGTCTGAAAGTTAAAGTGACGTTACCTCTATAATTTTTTTTTTTTTGTCTCAATTAAATCTTTTTTTAAATTCTCTACTATTTTTTTTTGAATTTCAAACTCTTCTCTTGATACAAGGTTTAGCCTTGTTGCAGCATTTTCTAACTTAATTTTTACAATATCTTCGATTTGCTTTTTTAAGTCCCTTGAAGAGAATAAGCCTTTTTCAATCAAACCTGAAACGTTTCGTAAAAATTTATTATATTTTTCCATGTATTTTTAAGTTATTTTAATTATAATATTAAATAAATCTTTATTTTATAAATGATAATTCATAATTTAGATCCAGTATTCATAGACTTGGGGTTTTTCCAAATCAAATGGTACTCAATTTCATATATATTGGGCATAACTTTAGGTTGGGTGTATGCCTCAAAAATAATTAAAAATAAAAAATATCTAAATAAATCGGTAAATCTAACTGATTTTGATGATTTAATTATATATATAATTATAGGATTAGTTTTGGGCGGTAGATTAGGTTATGTCGTTTTTTATAATCTAAATTATTATATCCATGATATTGCAGAAGTCTTTAAGCTATGGAAGGGCGGGATGTCTTTCCACGGAGGTTTGGCTGGTGTAATTTTTACTACATATATTTTTGCTAAGATGAGAAAAAAACAATTTTTTCGTTTTACAGATATTGTCTCTTGCGTTGCGCCAATTGGAATTTTTTTTGGAAGAATTGCAAACTTTATCAATGGTGAACTTGTTGGAAAAGAATCTTCATTACCATGGGCAGTTGTTTTTCCAGAATATGGAAATTTTGCAAGACATCCTTCTCAAATTTATGAGGCACTTCTTGAAGGAGTTGTGCTATTTATTTTAATAAATTTTTTAGCTATAAAAAAAGATTTGTTATATAAAAATGGAATTATTTCTGGTATTTTTTTAATTCTTTATTCGTCTCTACGAATTATTTCTGAAATTTTTAGAACTCCTGATGCGCATATTGGCTATATTTATAATTATTTATCTGTGGGAACTCTCTTAAGTATTCTTACATTGTTTTTTGGTCTTATAATAGTTTTTATATCTATAAACAATGAATAAAATAATTGATATTTTAAAAAAAAAAAAATCTATACCCTTAGATGAATTTATCAATGTTTCTCTTTACGACAAAAAATTTGGTTACTATATGAAAAAAAATCCTTTTGGCAAGGAAGGAGATTTTATTACATCTCCTATAATATCAAAGCTTTTTTCAGAGATGATCGCAATATGGTGCGTTTCTTTCTGGGAGCATTTAAAAAAACCAAAAAAAATTTTAATTGTTGAGCTTGGTCCTGGTGATGGCTCCTTGTGTAAAGATTTATTAAAAACTTTTGAGAAATTTGATATTTTTTATAAATCTTTAAAAATTAATTTACTAGAAAAAAGTATTAAATTAAAAAAAATTCAACAATCTAATATTAATAATAAAAATGTTAGCTGGATAAAATCTATAGATGAAATAGAATATGGTCCCGTTATATTTTTGAGCAATGAGTTTTTTGATGCTCTTCCAATAAAGCAAATGTATAAAAAGGGAAACCGTTTGTTTGAAAAACATGTATCTCTATCTAACAAAACTAATGAGCTAGAATTTCTATATAAAAAAACTACCAACAAACTTATTAAATACCCAGATGCTTTAAAATTCTCATCTTCAACAAATATAATTGAGTATCCAATAGTGGCAATAGAATACTTAATCTCAATAGCTAAGAAAATAAAAAAATTTAATGGTTCAGTTTTAACTTGTGACTATGGATACATTGAAAGTAGCGGGAAAAATACACTGAAGGCAATTGGAAAACATAAATTTAAAAATATCTTTTTACAACCGGGAAGCTCCGATATTTCGTCACATGTTAACTTTAAGTTATTTTCTCAAATTTTAAAAAAAAACAATTTAGATGTAAAGAAGATTATTACTCAAAGTGAATTTTTGCAAAAAATGGGTATTATTGAAAGGGCAAATATATTATCTAGAAGGATGACATTTAAATCAAAAACAAATATGTATTTTAGATTAAAAAAGTTACTTGATTCGAATGAAATGGGAAATATTTTTAAAATCCTTTATGCTAAAAAGAAAGGTAAAAATTTTTCTATAGGCTTTTAATAATGTTTTTTTCTAAAAAATTAAAAAAATTTAAAAATATAAGGCATTGTTTTTTTTCACGAAAAAATGGATTTTCGAATGGAATTTATAAAAGTTTAAATTGTGGAGCAGGTTCAAGTGATAAAAAAAAGTATATTTTAAAAAATATACAATATGTTAGCAAAAAGCTAGGTTGTAAAAAAAAGTCACTAATTTCTTTAAAACAGATACATAGTAGTAGAGTTATTTATTTTAAAAATACAAATAACGTAAAAAATAAACTTCGTGGAGATGCAATAGTCACACAACTTAAAAATATTGCAATTAGTATTCTTGCAGCAGATTGTGTTCCGGTGCTTTTATATGAGCCAAAAAAAAAAATAATTGCATGTATACATTCTGGTTGGAAGGGCGCCCTTAATGGAATAATTAAAAACACTATTAAAAAAATTAAAAAAATTAACCCTCACATAAATGAGTTGGTTGCTGTTATTGGCCCTTGCATAGGTAAAAAAAGCTATAAAGTTAAGACCGACTTTTACAAAAAGTTTGTTAAAAAAAAATTTAATAATAAAATTTTTTTTAATAAAATTAGAAAAAATAGTTATAATTTTGATCTTAGATATTTCGTTATTAATGAATTAACTAGCTTGGGCGTAAAAAATATAGAAAATATTAAATTAGATACATTCAAAGAGAAGAATTCTTTTTATAGCTATAGAAGATCACTTGTTGATCGAGAAAAAGATTATGGAAGGTGTATTTCTGTCATATTAATGACGTAATTTACTACTAGATTAAATTTGAAAATTTTTTTTAAAGCTGTATAAACAAGTTAACTTATGAAAGTCCTTGCTGGTACAAGTAATCCAAAACTTTGTAAAGATATTGCAAAAAACCTTAAACTAAAATTAGTAAATACAAACATAAAAAGATTTGCTGATGATGAAATTTATGTAGAGATAAATGAAAATATCCGGGGCAACACAATATTCGTAGTACAATCAACTTCTAACCCAGCCAATGACAATTTAATGGAATTGTTAATTTGTATCGATGCATTAAAAAGATCTTCTGCAAAAAACATAACAGCTGTTATTCCTTACTTTGGTTACGCAAGACAAGATCGAAAAGTTGTACCTAGAACCGCAATATCCGCAAAGTTAGTTGCTGATTTAATTACAAATGCTGGGGCGAATAGAATTTTAAGCGTAGATTTGCATGCTGGACAAATTCAAGGATTTTTTAATATCCCAGTAGATAATTTATTTGCAACACCAATTTTTGCTAGACATATCAAAAAAAAAATTAATTCAAATAATTTAATTTGTGTCGCACCTGATGTTGGTGGAGTTGAAAGAACAAGAGCGTTAAGCAGAAGAATAAATACTAGCATCGCAATTATAGATAAAAGGCGCCCATCACCTGGGAAATCAGAAGTTATGAATATTGTGGGAAGTGTAAAAAATAAGAATTGCGTTATTATAGATGATATAATTGACTCTGGTGGAACTATCGTAAATGCGACTAAAGCTTTAAAAGAAAAAGGAGCAAAAGATGTATATGTTTATATAACACATGCTGTATTAAGTGGACAGGCAGTTGATAACATAGAAAAATCTCAAATAAAAAAATTAATTACTACAGATACGATCGATAATCTAAAAAAAATTAAGAATAGCAAAAAAATTGAAATTATTTCTATAGCTCCAATTATATCTGAGGCAATGAAAAGGATTTCTAATTCTACGTCAGTTTCTAGTCTTTTTAAATAATTTTACTTGTTTTTTTTTAAAACATAATATAAAAAACTCTTTCAATTTATGAATATTTTAAAAGCCACAAAGAGAAATACCACAACTTCTGGTGAAATAAATAAACTAAGATTAAGCGGTTTTATACCAGCTGTTTTATATGGTGGTAAAGAAAATAATATCAATATAAGTTTAAACAAGTTGCTTCTTAAGGATATTATAAATTCTGAAACTTTTATGTCTAAAGTTTTTGAGCTTGACATTGATGGTAGTTCTGAAAAAGTATTGCCAAGAGGCATTGACTATGACCCGGTTTCTGACGAGGCTATCCATCTAGATTTTATTAGAATTGTAAAAGGATCTAAATTAATTTTAGAAATTCCAGTTAAATTTATTAATTCTGAAAAATCTCCGGGATTAAAAAAGGGTGGAGTATTAAACGTAGTAAGAAGAAAAATAGAATTAAAGTGCCCGACAGAAAATATTCCAACAGAAATAATTTTAGATTTAGATAAGACAGAAATAAATACTAGTCTTAAAATATCATCTGTAAAACTGCCAGAAAATGTAACGCCAGTAATTACAGATCGGGACTTTGTAATTGCTGTAGTTGCTGCACCAACAGTTTTAGTAGAACCAGAAAAAACTGAAGAGGTTGCAACTGAAGGTGAAGTTCCGGCTGAAGCTGGGTCTGATGGTGAAACAAAAGATCAAGAAGGAAAAGAAAAATCTACAAAAACCGCAGATGAAAAAGCTACAGAAGATAAAAGTAAATCTGTTAATAAAGAAAAAGAAACTAAGAAAAAATAATATAGGACAAACTATCAAATATGCTTTTATTAGTTGGCTTGGGAAATCCAAATCCAAATAATACCAATAACCGACATAACGTTGGGTTTTCAACAATAGATTCAATAAACACTAAATATAAACTTTCAAAACAAAAACCTAAGTTTAAAGGTCTATTAACAACTGGCCAAATAGAAGACAATAAAGTTTTTGCCATAAAGCCTTTAACATTTATGAATAACTCGGGTGTTTGCATTAAAGAGTTAATGGATTATTTTAAAATAGATGCAAAAAGTATATTTGTTTTCCATGATGATATGGATATTGAAATAGGGAAAATTAAAGTCAAGTTTGGAGGAAGTGATGCCGGGCATAATGGAATAGCCTCTATAGATAGTAATATTGGTAAAAATTATACCCGAATAAGAGTCGGGATTGGTCGACCTAAGAAAAATACTGCAGGTAGTGATTACGTTTTAGATGATTTTTCAAACGAAGAAATGCAAACAATAAGTATAGTAAATGAAAATATAATTAAATCTATATCCCTACTGGTAAAAAAAGACCTGGATCTATTTTCAAGCAAGGTAAACCAAAAATAATAATGAGCTTCAAGTGTGGAATAGTTGGTTTGCCCAATGTAGGTAAATCTACATTATTTAATGCATTAACAGCATCTAAACAAGCTCAAGCAGAAAATTTTCCTTTTTGCACAATTGATCCAAATATTGGAATTGTTTCTGTTCCTGACAATAGATTAGAAAAAATTTCAAGCATTTCACAATCGACAAAAACAATTAATGCAGCAATTACTTTTGTTGATATAGCCGGACTCGTAAAAGGCGCATCAAAAGGAGAGGGCTTAGGAAATAAATTTCTCTCTCACGTTAGGGAAGTAGATACAATTATTCATTTAACACGATGTTTTGACTCAGAGAAAATACTAAATGTTAATAATAGCGTTGATCCTATAAGAGATATAGAAATTATAGAAACCGAAATACTATTAGCAGATTTAGAATCTCTGGAGAAGAGATTAGAAAAAAATAAAAAGAAGAAGATGGAAGAAGATGAAATAAACTTTCTAGAAGAGTGTTTAAAACTAATAGGTAAAGGCGAAAATCTTGAAATTATAAAAAAAAAATTTGAAAAAAACATCATAAAAAAATCTGGATTGCTGTCTCTTAAACCAAAAATAATAGTATGTAATGTAGATGAAAATAGTCTTCCAGGTGGTAATAAATACTCGGATATGTGCAAAAAAAAATTTATAAATGAAAATGTGATTATAGTTTGTGCTGATATAGAAGATCAAATCATGAATTTACAAGAAAAAGATAGAAAAGATTTTATGGTTGAATCTGGCATAAAAATTACTGGTTTAGAAAATTTAATCAGAGCTGGATACAATGCTCTTGGACTTAGTACTTTTTTTACTTCAGGTCCTGAGGAAAGCAGAGCTTGGACAATAGAAAAAAATTATAACGCAGCAGAAGCTGCTGGAGTTATACATACTGATTTTAAAAAAAAATTTATAAGAGCAGAAACCGTTTCCACCGCTGACTTTATTAAACACAAAGGGTTTAATGAGTGTAAAGTTTCGGGAAAATTAAGACTAGAAGGGAAAGATTATATTGTAAATGATGGAGATGTTATGCTTTTTAGAACTGGAGCTTAGTTTTTATTTAAAAGTTTTCGTATCTTCACCTTCATATTTAGTTATTACTTTTTCAACTTTATCAAAAATTTCCTCATCTTCTTCTTCTGGTTTTGAATTAAATCGTGACCAAACTTTTTGTTTGCTCATATAAACTAACATGATTAATACAATTAGATAAACAATAGTTTTAAATCCTATTCTATGTTGAGACTCTAAGTGGGGTTCTGATGCCCAAACAAGAAATGCTGTTACATCTTTTGCTAGTTGTTTTTTTGATGAATCTGTTCCGTCAGTATATTCAACGATTCCGTCAAACAGTGGCTCTGACATTTTAATTTTATTACCTGATATATATTTGTTGTAATAAACTCCATCATCAAGTTCAAAACCCGCTGGGGCTTCTTCATAACCAAGGAGAAGGGAATAAATATAATCTGCCCCTCCAGCTCTAGCTTTAGCTAAAACTGACATATCAGGTGGGTATGCCCCTCCATTAGCAGCTGTCGATGCCTCAACGTTAGGATATGGCTTTGTAAATTTATCAGACAATTTAGCAGATCTCATGAACATCTCTCCTTCGTTATTTGGGCCATCTTCTACTTCAAATTGAGAAGCTATTGCCTTAGTCTCTGCGATAGAAAACTCTGGGCCTCCTTTTTCTGATAAATTTCTATAACTTAAATATTGTACAGAATGGCAACCTGAGCATACTTCTGTATAAACTTGGTAACCTCTTTGTAATGAGGAGCGATCAAATGTGCCAAAAATTCCATTAAAAGTCCATTTCGTTTCAATAAGGTTTGTATTTTTCTCTTCTGAAAAAACCGTTAGAGGTATTAAAGACACAAATATTGTAATGATAGTTTTTTTTAAATATTTATTTAAATGACTCAACATTTTCCCCTTCGTATTCTGCTGCTGACTTTTTAAATTTATCTAACATTCCAGGTTTATCTAATACTGGATCAGATATACTTTGTGGCAATGGATCCGTTTTTTCATAACGTCCTAGTAAAGGAAGAATTACTAAAAAGTGAATAAAATAATAAGCTGTTGCTAGCCTAGATAAAATTAAATAAATTCCTTCAGGTGGTTTTGCGCCCAGATAACCTAAAAGAATCACAACAAACAATAATACCCAAAACAATTTTTTATAAATTGGTCTAAAAATAGCTGATCTTACTTTAGATGTATCGAGCCATGGTAGTAACATAAGTATAAAAATGGCAGCAAACATAAAAATTACCCCACCTAGTTTACTTGGTATAGCTCGCAGAATTGCATAAAATGGTAATAGATACCATTCTGGAACTATATGTGCAGGTGTTACTAATGGGTTTGCTTCTATATAGTTATCTGGATGTCCCAAAACATTTGGAGCAAAGAATACAAACCATAAAAAAACACTTATAAATAAAAGTAGCGCCAAAAGATCTTTCATAACCATGTATGGATGAAAAGGCATAGTTTCATTGCTATTTTTTTTAACGTCAATTCCAACAGGATTGTTATTGCCTGGGATATGTAATGCCCAGATATGAAGTATAACCAGTCCGAAAGTTAAAAATGGCAACAAATAGTGTAAACTGTAAAACCTATTTAAGGTTGGGTTATCAACTGAATACCCTCCCCATAACCATGTCGTAATACTTTCTCCCACGAAAGGAATAGCACTAAATAAATTTGTTATTACTGTTGCTCCCCAAAAACTCATTTGACCCCAAGGCAAAACGTATCCCATAAAAGCTGTAGCCATCATAAGTATATAAATTAGGAGACCAATAATCCAAATTACTTCTCTTGGAGCTTTATATGATCCATAAAATAATGATCTGAAAATATGAATATAAACTGCTAAAAAAAACATTGATGCCCCATTTGCATGAACATACCTTATTAGCCATCCATAATTTACATCTCTCATTATATGTTCAATGCTTTGAAAAGCATAATCAACATGAGCCACATAATGCATAGCAAGAACTAAACCAGTTATTATTTGTGTAATTAAACAAAAAGTTAATATTCCTCCAAACGTCCACCAATAATTTAAGTTTTTGGGTGTAGGGTATGATTTCAAATGATGAGAAAGTGTTAAAAGAGGCAAGCGACTATCAAACCACTTTGTTAATTTATTTTTTGGTATATATTTTTCTTCACTCATGATTGATATGATTAACCTATTTTAATCGTGTTGTTATTTACAAATTCATACTTTGGTATTTCTAAATTTTTTGGGGCAGGTCCTTTTCTAATTCTCCCTGAACTGTCGTAGTGTGATCCATGACAAGGACAAAACCATCCTTTATAATCTCCTTTGTCGCCGAGAGGGACACAACCAAGATGTGTGCAAACTCCAACCATAACTAACCATTCTGGATTTTTTGCTCTATCTGAATCTTTTTGAGGATCTTTTAAATCTTTTAAATCTACATTTTTAGCTTCGTCAATTTCTTTTGTTGTTCTTCTTTTAATAAATATAGGTTTTCCTCTCCACAAAACTGTTATTGATTTTCCTGCTTTAACACCGCTAACATCTACTTCAGTAGTTGATGCAGCTTTTACAGAGGAGTCTGGGTTCATTTGGTCAACTAGCGGCCATATAGCTGAAGCTAGACCTACAGCACCAATAGTATAAGTTGCTGTAAATAAAAAATCCCTTCTTTTTGTTTTGTTTTTATTATTCATATATTAGAAGTTGATATGTATTATATAATATTAATTAATTGTAATTAATATAAATTTGCTAGGGTCAGAATGACACACAAAATATTAATAAACTAAAAATGTTTAATATTGCTCTATATCAACCAGATATACCCCAAAACACAGCTGCAATAATCAGATTATGTGCATGTTTTGGAGCAACATTAGAAATAATAGAGCCATGTGGATTTCGCTTACAGGACAAGAGATTAAAAAAGGTTGCAATGGATTACTTGGATAAATGCAAGATAATAACTTATAAATCTTATGAAAATTTCGTATTAAAAAAAAAAAACTCAAGAATAATACTTATGACAACTAAAGGGAAAAAAAGTTATTATAACTTTAAATTTAAATTAAAAGATACTTTACTTTTGGGAAGAGAAAGTGAGGGCGTCCCTGAAACAGTGCATTCTAATTCATATGAAAGGTTAAAAATTCCAATTAAAAAAAATACACGTTCTTTAAATATTGTTGTAGCGGCAGCAATTACTCTTTCTGAAGCAACAAAACAGAATACAATTCTATAAATGAAAAAAAATATTGTATTAAAAAAAAAATTAACACAGATCTGGTTTAAAGATCTCCAGAAAAAATTATGTGGTGAATTTCAAAGATTAGAAATTGAATATAGTAAAAAAATAAAACGAAAACCAAATTTTTTTAGAACAAAACATTGGAAAAGATCTAAAAAAGGAGGTGGCGGAACTTATTCAATAATTAGAAATGGCGCTTTTTTTGATAGTGTTGGTGTAAATTTTTCAATGGTTTCTGGCAGGTTTGAAAAAAAATTTAGGAGCCAAATTTTAGGTGCAATAAAAAATCCAAATTACTGGGCTTCTGGAATTTCGGTAGTTGCTCACTTTAGAAATCCAAAAATTCCATCATTACATTTTAATACGCGATTTATTACAACTTCAAAAAACTGGTTTGGAGGAGGTATGGATGCAACACCAGCGATTAAAGACGATAGTGAAAAAAAAATGTTTCATAAAAAAATTAAATTTGTATGTGACAAATATAATAAAACCTATTATCCTAAATATAAAGAGTGGTGCGATAATTACTTTTATCTGCCTCATAGAAAAGAAACAAGAGGAATTGGAGGAATTTTTTTTGATTATAAAAAAGATAATTGGGAAAAAGATTTTAATTTTGTTAAAGATATAGGATTGTGTTTTTTTGATTGCGCTAAAAGCATGATCAAAGAAAAAATGTATACTAAATGGTCTCAAAAAGAAAAGGAAATACAGTTATACAAAAGAGGACGTTATATTGAGTTTAACTTGCTGTATGATAAAGGGACTAAGTTTGGGCTTAGTACGGGTGGAAATGTAGAGGCAATTTTAATGTCCCTGCCGCCAAAAGCTAAATGGAAATAAAGTATGGATAAAGAACCGATCACGGTAGAAGGTCTTGAAAAAATAAAAAAAGAATTAAAAGAATTAAAAAATATTAAAAGACCAAAAATAATTGCTGCTATTGCTGAAGCAAGAGCTCATGGAGACTTAAAAGAGAATGCCGAATACCATGCCGCAAAAGAAGAGCAAGCAAAAATTGAAGGCAGGGTGATAGAAATAAATGATTTAATTGCGAGAGCAAACGTTATTGATGTAACTAAATTAGAAAAAAAAGAAAATGTAATATTTGGCTCTACTGTTTCAGTCGTTGATTTAGGAAGCAGTCAAAAGAAAACTTATAAAATAGTTGGTAAAGACGAAGCAGATATTAAAAAGAACTATATTTATTTTAAATCACCTATAGGTAAATCTTTAATTGGAAAAAAGAAAAAAGAAATGATTTCAGTTTCTACCCCTTCTGGAGAGAAAAATTTTGAAATTATTGATGTAAAATATATTTAATTTTTACACTATTTATTTAAAAGTTTTTATGTCCTTCTCGTCTATAATAAAATTATTATTTATCCATTTTTCTTCTAATTTTTTAAGTTTTTCACCAAGTATCACCCCATCATGATATCCCTGTTCTTTTAAATCATTGCCTGATATTGGAAACTTAA
>CAJQSJ010000056.1 GCA_905612535.1 uncultured Pelagibacteraceae bacterium
ATGATTGTGTTTCTAACAAATGTTCCTTTATTAAATTTTTTAAAGTGTTTTTCCAAAATCCTGTTTCTGGTCTCTGCCAGATCACTGAACTTGGATTTGCGTAATTTTCGAAATCATTATTTAAATCATAAATAAAAGCCATTCCGCCTGTCATGCCTGCTGCAAAATTATCACCCACTTTTCCTAAAATAACTATCGTTCCTCCGGTCATGTATTCACATCCGTTAGAATCACAGCCCTCTATAACTGATTCAGCTCCTGAATTTCTAACTGCAAATCTTTCCCCTGCTTGTCCTGCCGCAAAAAGCTTGCCAGATGTTGCTCCATAAAGAACTGTATTTCCTATAATGGTGTTCTCGTGGCTAACTAGATTGCATTCTTTTGGAGGTTTTACCACTATCGTGGCACCCGAAAGTCCTTTGCCAACATAATCGTTTGCATCTCCCGTAACATTAATTTTTAAACCTTTTATTCCAAAAGCTCCTAATGATTGGCCGGCCGATCCAAATAAATTAATGTTTACTGAATTGCCAATACCTTTTTCTTCGTTAAAATTTTTGTACATATAGTGAGATAATCTAGTTCCTACTGCTCTATTTGTATTATTTATTTCATAATTTTTTTCAATACTTTTATTTTCTTTAAATAAATTTTTTATTTCATGATAAATTTTTTCATCTAAGTCATCAGGAATTTTATTTAGTAAAGTAGGCTCGGAGTGCCTTGCGTTTTTTCCAGGGTCCGCTTGTACTAAGAGTGGACTTAAATCTAGATCGTCTAGATTAGACGGTCCCTTTGTTACTTGTTTTAATAAATCAGTTCTCCCAATTATTTCGTTGAGGTTTTTAAAACCAAGTTCTGCTAAAAGCTCTCTTACTTCTTCTGCAATGAAATTGAATAAATTTACAACTTTTTCAGGTGTTCCCGTAAACTTTTTCCTGAGATCTGAATCTTGTGTACAAACACCTACTGGACAGGTATTAGAATGGCATTGACGAACCATAATACACCCCATGGCAACTAATGATGTTGTTCCAATTCCAAACTCTTCGGCACCCATCAGTGCAGCAATAATAATATCCCTTCCCGTTTTTAATCCACCGTCTGTTCTTAAGGTAACTTTATCTCTTAAACCGTTTAAAGTTAATATTTGATTTACTTCAGTTAAACCCATCTCCCATGGAATGCCAGCAAACTTTACGCTGGTTTGTGGGCTAGCTCCTGTTCCTCCTGAATGTCCCGAAATTAAAATAACGTCTGCTTTTGCTTTCGCAACACCAGCGGCAATAGTTCCAACTCCACTAGAAGCTACTAGTTTTACACCTACTCGCGCATAAGGATTGGATTTTTTTAAATCATATATAAGTTGAGCTAAATCTTCTATGGAATAAATATCATGGTGCGGTGGGGGTGATATTAAAGTAACTCCAGGTGTTGAATATCTTAATTTTGCAATTTCTTTAGTTACTTTTGAGCCAGGTAACTGACCTCCTTCACCGGGTTTTGCTCCTTGGGAAATTTTTATTTCTATTTCCTTACAATTATTTAAATATTCGATTGTAACCCCAAATCTTGCTGAGGCTATTTGTTTTACTTTTGAATTAGCGTTGTCTCCGTTTTCTTTTTCAATAAATCTTTTTGGATCTTCGCCTCCTTCTCCGCTGCATGAAGCTGCTTCTATTCTGTTCATTGCAATAGCTAATGTTTCGTGTGCTTCTGCGGATAAAGCTCCATGGGACATGCTTCCACTTCCAAATCTTTTTCTTATATTTTTTATCGACTCTACTTCTTTAATATCTATATTTTTTTCTAATTTTTTAAAATCCAGAAGATCTCTTAAATTAATTATAGGTAAGTCATATATTTCCTGTGCGTATTTTTTATATACCTTATAAGAATTGTTAGTTACTGCACTTTGGAGCATATGAATTAATTTACCTTGATATTGATGTGTTTCACCATTTTTTCTATATTTGTACATTCCTCCTATTGGAAGAATAGAAACGTTTTTTTGAAAAGCTTTTTTGTGTAATACTTTTATTTTTTTTTCTATACCAGAAATGCCTAT
>CAJQSJ010000057.1 GCA_905612535.1 uncultured Pelagibacteraceae bacterium
CAATGAAGAAAAAGTAACTCTTTTTGGTGTAAGCGCTAAATATATTGATGTTTTAAATAATAACAAAGTAATTCCCAAAAAAAAATACAATCTAAAAAAATTAAGAACTATTTGTGTTACTGGTTCGCCTCTATCTAAAGAGGGATTTAAATATGTTTATAAAAATATAAAAAAAAATATTCATTTATCTTCTATTTCTGGAGGAACAGACATTGTGTCTTGTTTTGTTTTAGGCAACTTATTTCAATCTGTTTATGCAGGAGAAATTCAAAATAGAGGACTAGGTATGGATGTAGATATATTTGATGATAAAGGATTATCCTTAAAAAATAAAAAAGGGGAATTAGTATGCAAAAAACCTTTTCCTACTATGCCAATCAAGTTTTGGAACGATGCAGGGGATAAAAAATATAAATCAGCTTATTTTAAAAAGTATAAAAATATTTGGCATCACGGCGACTTTGCTAAAATAACAAATAATAAAGGTTTTGTTATATTTGGGAGATCAGACACAACGCTCAATCCTGGTGGAGTTAGACTAGGAACGGCAGAGATATATGCGGTGGTAGAGAAATTTAATGAAATTAGAGAATCCATTGTCATTGGACAATCATGGAATAATGATATTAGGATAGTTTTATTTGTAATTCTTAATCACAACTATATTCTTGATGAAGAATTAAAAAATAAAATAAAAAAACAAATTAAAAAAAATGCTTCTCCTCGACACGTACCTGCTAAAATTATTTCAGTTATTGATATTCCCAAAACTAAGAACGGGAAGATAGTTGAATTAGCTGTAAAAAATACAATAGACGGAAATGAAATAAAAAATAAAGAGGCTCTATCTAATCCACAGGTTTTAGATCAATATAAAAATTTAAAAGAATTGCAATATTAAATGTTAAAAAATATAATTAAAAATATAAAACCTTCGTCAACATTAAGAATTAATGAAATTTCTAAAGGATTAGAGAAAGAAGGAAAAAAAATCTTTAAGTTTGGGTTTGGGCAATCGCCCTTTCAGGTGCCCAAAGATGTTGTCGATGAATTGAAAAAAAACGCCTCACAGAATAAATACTTATCGATTCAAGGTTTAAGAGAGCTCAGAGAAGCGATAGCAAAATATACGTCGATTAAAAAAGAATATAATTATAAATCTGAAAATGTTATTATTGGCCCAGGAAGCAAAGAGCTGATGTTCTTGTTACAAATTTTATTTGATGGAGATATATTGTTGCCTGCACCTAGTTGGGTTTCTTATGCTCCACAAGCAATACTCGGAAGAAATAAAATTCAATGGATAGAAACATCCAGGGATAATAACTGGTTTCCAACTGGCAAGGATATTGAAAAAGTTATTCTAAAAAACAAAAATAAAAACTATTTATTGTTTTTAAATTCACCTAATAATCCCTCCGGCCAAATTTGTAAAAATTTAGAAGAGATTAGTTTAGTTGCAAATAAATATAATATCATTATTTTATCAGATGAAATTTATTCTGAACTAAGTTTTGAAAGAGATTTTAAATCTATCTCTAATTTTTGTCCTAAAAAAACAATTATAAGCACAGGATTGAGTAAGTGGTGTGGCGCAGGTGGATGGAGATTAGGACATTTTGTTATTCCAAATGAATTAAATAGTTTAAAAGATGCTATTAAAACACTAGCCAGCGAAACCTTTTCATCAGTTAGCGCACCAACACAATATGCGGCGATAACTGCTTATTCCTATGATCATAGCGATTATATAAATAAATCAAAAAATATTCTTAAGGCGATTGGGGAATTCGTTTATGAAAATTTGAAGTCAAATAAGATAATAATAAATAAACCACAAGGAGGCTTTTATCTTATGCCTGAGTTTTTAAATAAAAGCTTTTCCACATCCTCAGAAATGTGTGACAATCTTTTAAAAAAAAATGGTGTAGCTCTACTACCAGGTTCAGATTTTGGATTTGAAGAAAATAGAATGTTAGCGCGATTAAGTTTTACAGATTTTAATGGTCAAGAATTTATGAAAAATATTCAAGGAAATGAGAAAATTGGCAATGATTTAATTTTAAAATTTGCACCAAAGATTGTTGAAGGTGTGAATACATTAAAAAAATGGTCAAAATCAATATAAAACTCTATAGACCTTTCATATTAATTCCTGCTAGAATCAACTTATATAAATAACGTTATAGAGGAGTAAATTATGAAAAAAACAATAACATCTCTATCTAGTGCTCTATTAATATTTGTTGCATCTTTGTCTTTAACAGGTGTAGCAAAATCAGCAGAGTTCTTTACGATAGGAACGGGTGGACCAACTGGAGTTTATTTCCAAACTGGTAACGCAATTTGTAAAATGATGCACAAATTTGCAATAAGTTCAGACCATGGTAGAAAAAAAGGAACGAACAAAGCTTACAGATGTACAGCTCCTTCTACTGGTGGTTCAAACTATAATATTGGGCAAATCAAAGAAGGTGAGTTTCAATTTGGTGTAGCACAATCAGATTGGCAGTTTCACGCTGTTAATGGTTCAAGTAAATGGGAAGGAAAACAGTTCAGTAATTTAAGAGCTGTATTTTCAGTTCACAACGAACCATTCCAAATTTGGGCTAGAAAAAAAGCAAAAGTTAAAGATTTTGCTGGTCTTAAAGGTAAAATTGTTAACATAGGTAACCCGGGTTCAGGCCAAAGAGGAACGATGGAAGAACTTATGAAAGCAATGGGAGTTGATAACAGTTTCTTCAAATCAGTAACTGAATTAACTTCATCCGAACAAGTAAAAGCTTTATGCGATGGAAAAATTGATGCTTTTGGTTATTCTGTAGGATTCCCTAATGGAGCTATGGAACAAGCGGCAACTTGTGGTGCTAAAGCAACGCCAATCAATCTAACTGGATCTCAAGTTCAAGGATTAATAAATGGTGCTGACTATTATGCACAAGCTGTAATACCTAAAGGAACTTATACAGGACAGAAAAAAGACGCAACAACGTTTGGTGTAAAAGCTACTGTAGTAACTAGTGCAGATGTTTCTGAAGAGCTTGTTTATCTGGTAACTAAAGCTGTGTTTGAAAATTTTGATGATTTCAAAAAACAACATCCCGCTTTTGGTTTCTTGGAAAAGAAAAACATGATTAAAGATGGTTTATCTGCTCCATTACACCCGGGTGCAATTAAATATTATAAAGAAGTTGGATTAATGTAATCTTACTACTTAAATTGAATTAAAAGGCCCAATATTTTTTGGGCCTTTTTTTTTATAATAGTATATTATTTTTTCAAATGAATCAGAGCATTGACACCAAAATAGAAAATAAGATCAGTGAAGATTTATCACCCACTAGAAATCTAACTGGTCTACATTTAAGGATTGTTGCTACTATAGCAATTATTTGGTCTTTATTTCAGCTCTGGTTTGCTTCACCTTTCCCTTTCATGTTTGATTTTGGGATGTTCAAAGGTTTACCCGCTAGAGCTATTCATCTAGGTTTTGCATTAACTTTAACGTTTTTAATATTCCCGATTTCTAAAGGTAAAAATATTTCAATTATTGATATTTTTATAAGCTTAATAGGAGCTTTTTGTTGTCTCTATATATATTTTTTTTACGATCAACTTGTTTATAGAGGAGGAATTCTTTTAATTCTTAACTTAGGAGAAAACATTAATATACCAATTGAATTAATTATTGGAATTATTGGAATTTTAATTTTACTTGAAGCAACTAGAAGAGCTATAGGTTTGCCGTTAGTTATTATTGCAATTTGTTTTTTATTATTTTCATATTTTGGAAAATATGCACCAGACATAATTTCTCATGGTGGTCTTTCGTTAAAGAGACTTGTTGGATTCCAATGGTTTGATCAAGAAGCTATATTTGGAATTCCGATTGGTGTTTCGGTAGATTTTATTTTTTTATTTGTTTTATTTGGAGCTCTTTTAGAAACTGCTGGAGGAGGAAAATATTTTTTAGACTTAGCGTTCGCAATGGTTGGAAAAATGAGAGGAGGCCCAGCAAAAGCAGCTATATTAGGATCTGGAATGACAGGTTTAATATCAGGTTCTTCAATAGCAAACACTGTTACTACGGGCACATTTACCATTCCAATTATGAAAAAATCTGGTTTTTCTAAAGAAAAAGCTGGAGCTATAGAAGTTTCATCTTCTGTTAACGGACAGTTAATGCCCCCAGTTATGGGGGCTGCCGCATTTGTTATGGCAAGCTTTATAGGTGTTACTTATTTTGAAATTGTTAAACATGCTTTTTTACCAGCGATAATATCTTATGTTGCCTTATTTTATATATCTCACCTTGAAGCCTTGAAATTAAATCTTAAAGGCATGGAAGAAAAAGATGTTCCAAATTTAAAAAGCACCTTTTTAGCTGGATTGCATTTTTTAATTCCAATTTTTGTTTTAATATATTTATTGGTTTATTTAAGATTTACAGCGTCTTATTCTATATTTTATGCAACTGTTGCATTAATCTTTGTAAATTTAATAAACAAATTAATTAAAAAACCCAATTTTAGAGATGCGCTTAAAACTTGGTTTAACCAAACTATTGTGGGTTTTGAAAAAGGCGCTTTAAATATGGTCGGTGTTGCAATTGCAATTGCTACCGCTGGTGTAATAGTTGGAGCTGTTGGATCTACAGGACTTAGTACAAATTTAATTATTGTAATTGAGTCTATAGCCAAAGATAACGTAGCAATTTTGCTATTTCTAACTATCATTTTGTGTTTGCTTCTTGGAATGGGACTTCCAACGACTGCAAATTATGTAGTGGTTGCTTCTTTAATGGCAGGCGTTTTAGTGGATGTTGGTAACGCTTCTGGATTTATATTTCCATTAATAGCCGTTCATTTATTTGTATTTTATTTTGGTTTAATGGCAGATGTTACTCCACCAGTAGGTTTAGCTTCATATGCGGCAGCAGCTATCTCAGGAGGTGACCCTCTTAAAACTGGAGTGCAAGCTTTTTGGTATAGTTTGCGAACAGGTATTCTTCCAATTGTATTTTTATTCAATCACGAATTACTTTTAATTGGTATTGAAAATGTATGGCATGCTTTAATAGTCATTGTTACTTCTTTAACTGGAATATTAGTATTTACTGCAGCAACTCAAGCGTGGTTTTTTAATAAATTAAGATGGTATGAAATAGTAGTTTTTTTATTTATCTCATTGTCTTTGTTAGCACCTGATTTTGTGCTCAATAAATTTTACCCGAAATACGGTTATAAAGAAATAAATCAAATCTATTCACTAAAACTAGATCCAAAAAAAGAAGCACGATTTAAGGTGACGCGTTTAAGCGAATATGGAGAAAGGTATAAATTATTTGTAATTGAAAAGAATACTTATGAAAACAAGTTTACCTTAGAAGATTATGGTATTAATTTGATAAATAAAGATAACAAAATTGTAGTTGATGCCCTAAAATGGAATGGTATAGCAAAAAAATCCGGTTTTGAGAGCGGTGACATTATCAGCGAATTTAAAATAGAAAATTTAAACAGACCAAATAAAGCTATAGTTTATCCATTCGCTATATTATTATTATTAAGTTTTGGCTACTTCAACTATCAGAGAAAAAATAATTGATGAGATTAACCGCCAGGACCTGCGCCGGTTAGTTTCAAAATTTTCCATATACCTGATGCTGTTGCTACAATTCTATTTCCAGCTGTTAATTCAGAAGTTAGGAAAACCATAGTTTTTGTTTTCTTCTGTATCTTTGTATTGCCTATAAGTTCTTGGCCAAGTCTCACTGCTGAAATAAATTTCAATTCTAAAGAAATAGTTACACAAGGACTATTACCAGCTGATCTGTGAGCAGCTGTTCCAGCACCAGCATCAACAAAAGCAGCTATGAAGCCACCATGCGTAATACCTGCGGCATTTAGATGATTTTCAGTGATCGTAGCTTTAAACTGATATTCATTTTCAGAAATAGTTTTAAATAAAATTCCACCGTTATGTTTCATGAAACCTTGCTTAAGACTTATCTGTTCAAAATTATTATTCATATTTTAAAAAACAATAGATAACATTAATATAAAGAGTAAAATTAAAATAAAGAAATACATGACAGCAAGCTTTAAGGAAAGCTTTTTTATCCAATTAAAAATCATTTTTTTTTGTGCTTTTCTTTTTTTATATTTCTTTTTTCCTTAAAACTTAGTTTTGGTTTTTTCATTATGCTTGAATCTTTAAAAGATTTTCCACTATATCTTTTTGACATAATTATTTATTTTTTTTCAAAATCAAGCAAATCTTGTAAAAGGTTATTTTCCTTCCAACTCCTCAACAAGCTAGATACCTGTCTAGTTGTTGTTGGTACAAAACTTGAATAAATTTTTGTTTTATATTCTTCTCCAAGATTTAAACCAGTTGTTGTATCATTGATTAAAAGTCTTTTTTTAACTAGATTCTGAATTTTTCTTCTTACGGTTTCTTTAGGAAGGTTTAACACTAAAGATATACTTGAAATTGTTAACCTATTTTTGTAAATGTTATTATAGATTTTACTATCTGGCGTATCTTGTCTCTCATCCATAGTTTTCTTTTTTTTATCAGCGGTGGTTTTTACCATTTCCTCCCACATTTTTCCTATTTCTTCATAGCTTTTTTCCTTTCCTTTTTTTTTAATTTGATAAACTGCATTGGTTGCAACCACTTGCACAATCATAAAAGATTCATAATCCATTTTTAAATCTTTTTTTACTCTTGCAAAATAAGTAATCATAAACATCATAAATCTATAGCTTCCATCAATAAAATGTTTTTGCTTTAGCTTTGCAAAAAGCAAGAGCTTTTGTTTATCACTTATATTATTTTGCATATTGTATAATGACCCAATTTGGTTTCATACTTATAAAGTAAAACTATGTAATTACAACCCATTTTAGGTCATAGATCTATTGTTTTATTGAGGTTTTTTTATAAAATTAAAAATTACGATGAGTATATTTCCAAAAATAAAAAAATGTCCATGCTGCACCGCAATTAATTTAATAAGAATAAATGGTGTTACATATGATAATCAATTCAAAAGTATTGAAGATTTAACGCTTAAAAAAATTTTTAGTTGTAGAGAATGCAAGCAACAGTTGGGTTTATTTATTAATCAATCAGAGAGAAAAGAAAAATTAATTTGGCTAGAACACTACAAATGCTATGATGATCATTTTAATGACTTGTCTCGATTAGAAATAGAAAAACATAAATCTAAAAAAGCTAGCAAAAAATACTTTGTTATTTTAAAAGAAATTCGAAAAGTTAAAAATGCAATATCTCTCAGTCAAACTAAAGCTAAAATTAAGCTTAAAATTCAAAATAGAGGTATGTTAATTAGACAAATATAACAAATCCCTTTTCTATATACGCATCAAGTTAACATTCGATTTGATCCCCTAAAGTCTAATCTTATATACAATAATCTAATAAAAACCTCATATTATGTGTTTGTAGGCCATATATATTAGAGAAAAAAATAATTTTTGTTATAATTGGAACCCAGAATCATAAATGATTAAAAATACATTTAAAAACAATAAAAAAATAATGTTAATAGAGCCGCCGTTCTATCGACTTTACCATGATCAATTTTGTTTAGTTAAATATCCATTAGCTCTTGGATATCTTTCTGGCTCTATACTTAGAAAAACAAACTGGGAGGTACAAACATATAATGCAGATTTTAACACAACTAAAAAAAGTTTTGATCCTAGCGGCGAATATTTATCAGGCAAGGGTTTTAATAGATATTTGTCTTCTTTAAAAGATTTGTCATTTTTTATTTGGGATGAAGTTAGAAAATCAATAGAAGAATTTAATCCTAGCGTTATTGGCCTTACAGTAAAATCTCAAAACTTTACTTCAGGAACAATAGTAGCAAAAATTGCAAAAAAAATTAATCCTGAAATAAAAATTATAGTTGGGGGAGCTCACTCTACAATGAACGGAACGACAGTATTTGAATGTAAAAATATTGACTTTGCGTGTATTGGTGAAGGCGAAAATACAATAAGTGATTTGATAAATGCGCTAGAAAATAATACAGATTTAAATTTAGTAGATGGAATAAAATTTAGAGAAAACAATAAGATAATAACAACTAAGCCAAGAGCTTATATAGATGATTTAGATACTTTAGATTTTGCTCTTACGACTGCACCAAAGGTGTTAAAGAATTTTGATAAGTATCCAAAAAGAGCATTTGGTTATGTTTTTGGATCGAGGGGTTGCCCTTATGCATGCACTTTCTGTGAGTCAAAAGCTATGTGGACGCGGAAAGTTAGATACAGATCACCAGAAAATATAATATCAGAATTAAAACAAATGTATGAATTTGGCATTAAGCAAGTAAATTTTGACGATGATACTTTTGGAATAAGCAAAAAAAATATTAAAATAATTAATGATCTCTTAGAAAAAGAGCTCCCAGAGATGACCTATACTTGTGAAACGGTAGTTCAGCTTGCAAAAGATGAGGAGGTGGTTAAAGACATGAAGCGTGGTGGTTGTACAGGTACATATGTAGGTATTGAGTCTGGCAATAATGAAATGCTTAAAAGTATAAAAAAAACTCAAACTACCGACGAATGTGTTCAGGCTATACGAAATCTCCAAAAACATGGGATAGATTCGCACGCATTTATAATGGTTGGATTTCCAAATGAGACTGAAGAAACATTTAAACAAACTATGGATTTTATACCAAAGCTTAGACCTGATAATATTATTTTTAGTGTTTTTACTCCTTACCCTGGATCTGATTTGTTTTATCAATGCCAAAAAGACGGAATAATTGATGGTGAATTTGATTTATCAATTTATAACCATCAAAGCCCATTAAATTGTTTTACGAAAAATATTTCTAAGGAACGCTTTTATGAACTGAGAAGAGAGGCTGATAAGTTTGTTGATAAATACAATCAAAAAGCTAAATTTAGAAGAGGCATTTCTGCTTTGCGCAACATAGGAATAAAAGCAACTTTTAAAAAAGTATATTCACATTACTATGGTAGATTTGTAGCTCGAATTAACGCTTAATACAATTATTAACTCTATTTAAGAAAATTTTTTTGCTAAACTTTATTTTTCTTTTTTTCTTTTTTAAGTTTTCTTTTTTCTTTAGTAGAGAGTTTAGCTGTTTTCATTTGGCTAGAATCTTTAAATGCTTTGCCACTATATCTTGTTGACATAATATTTCTCCTTTCTTGATTAAGATATCATTCTTTCATGTATTTTGCCTCAAGTTTCGTAAGGCCTGAATAGTTGAACTTGGTAACAGAATGTCCTTATTTTCGTGGTCACAGTATATTTTATGTAATAAAATCCAGAATATCAGTTTGAGGTGGTTTAATACAATATTTATTATTATGGTATTGTATAGTTATGTTATTTAGACAATTATTTGATAAAACTTCTAGTACTTATACCTATCTTATAGCCTCCGCTAAGGGAAGAGAGGCTTTAATCATTGATCCAGTGCTAGAAAATGTTGAACAATATATTAAACTTTTGAATGAATTAGATTTAAAACTAGTCAAGGTTATAGATACTCATATTCATGCTGATCATATATCGGGAATCGCCGAACTAAGAGACAAAACTAATTGTGTAACAGTGATGGGTAATAAAACGCTAGCTGATGTTGTTGCAATGCAAGTTGCTGATGAAGAAAAAATAAAAATGGACGGTTTAGAGGTGCAAGCTATTTATACACCTGGCCACACTATTGAAAGTTTTAGTTTTTTAATGAATGACAGAGTTTTTACAGGTGATGCTTTATTAATTAGAGGAACTGGCAGGACTGATTTTCAAAATGGAAATGCAAGAGACTCGTATAATTCAATTTTTAATAAGTTACTAAAATTACCTGACGAAACATTAGTTTATCCAGCCCACGACTATAAAGGCGAAATGGTTAGCACTATTATCGAAGAAAAAAAGTTTAACCCAAGATTACAAGTGAACTCTCCTGATGAATATATTGAAATTATGAATAATCTTAACTTACCCAACCCAAACATGATGGATGTAGCGATTCCCAGTAATTTAAACCTAGGCATAGATTTTAATAAACAAAAAGTAAATAATGGAATTGAACCAAATAAATTTAATGAAATTAAAAAAGATGATCAATCAGTTTTAATTGACCTTAGAGAACAAAATGAAATTGACAAAGAAGGAATGATCAAAAATAGTATTGTAGTTCGTTTTCCTGAAATTAACGAATATCTACAAAAAAATAAAGGTATACTAAAAGATAAAAAAATTTTATTTTACTGCGCACATGGCCATAGATCTACCCTAGCTGTTCAGCTCTCTAAATCTTATCAATTTTCCAATTGCTTTCATTTAATCGGGGGACTTAAAAATTGGAAAAAAGAAGGCCTTGAGTTATAAAGTTTTTAATTCAGTGGTCACGTCACTAGTTATAGCATAGTGTATTATTTCAACAAATTAGTATGAATATAGTAAATTTTACACCTATAACTGCATTCGCAGGTGGGTTGATAATTGGTTTAGCTGTGATTCTTTTTTTTGTTCTCAATGGCCGCTTAATTGGAATAAGTGGGATAGCTAGTAATTTTTTAACAACAAAAAAAAATAGAATAGATAACTTTTTATTTCTTGTTGGACTAATTATTGGTCCTATTGTTTATAAATTATTTACACAGGATGAAATCAACATTTCTATCTCAAATTCTTTTCTTTTATTAGCTGTGGCAGGTTTATTAGTTGGTGTAGGAACCAGAATTGGTGGCGGGTGCACTAGCGGACATGGCATAAGTGGAATTGGTAGATTTTCTTTAAGATCAATTATTGCAACAGTAACTTTTATGATTGTTGGTATTTTAACCGTATTAATCAAAAATATAATATGAACAGAATTGTGTCTTTAACTTCTGGAATAATTTTTGGAATAGGTCTTACCGTTTCACAAATGATAAACCCTGCAAAAATTTTAGGTTTTTTAAATATTTTTGGTGACTGGGACCCATCTTTAGCATTTGTTATGTTTGGTGCCTTGATAGTTTCATCTCCATTTTTTCATTTGTTTAAAAACAATAAGAAGCCTGTTTTTGCAGAAAGTTTTTCTTACTCAAACAATAAAGAATTAAATAAAAAATTAATTATTGGATCTTCACTTTTTGGAGGTGGTTGGGGTTTAGCCGGTTTGTGTCCTGGACCTGCAATTGTATCTTTGGCTTTATTAAATAAAAGCTCAGTAATTTTTGTCATTACAATGTTTATTGGATTTTATTTAGCAGATATATACACGAACAAATAAAAATTTGTAGGGCCATTTAACGATCTGCGCCAGTATAAAGATTGAGTTCATTAGAAATTTTTATAATTTTTTAAAAAATTCTGGTGGACCCGCAGGGATTCGAACCCCGATTATCCAAGTCCGTAGCTTGGCGCCTTATCCAATTGGGCCACGGGTCCATACCATTTTCTATCAAAGAATTAGGCATTTTAGAAGCGACATTATTTATAATTTCTTTAATACAAAAAACTTATATCTTGTTATTGATTGTCTTTATTTTATTATTTAGTAAATTAAATTTATTATGAATGAAAAAAACAAAAATATTGTAATAACATCTGCAGTACGAACTGCCGTAGGATCACTTCAGGGCTCCTTAAAAAACAAGCAAGCCTTTGAACTGGGATCTGCAGTTATTAAAGAGGTAATTAAAAAGTCAAAAATAAAAGCCAATGAAGTAGATGAACTAATCATGGGGCAAGTTCTCACAGGATCTGCCGGCCAAAACCCAGCTAGGCAAGCAGCAATATCTTCTGGATTACCAGTTGAAAAAACTGCTTATCTTATTAATCAAGTGTGTGGATCGGGATTAAGATCTATAGTAGCGGGATATCAAGCTATTATTTCTCAAGATTCAAATATTGTTATTGCCGGAGGTCAAGAAAGCATGAGTAACGCACCTCACTCAATTAATATTCGTAAAGGACAATTATTAGAAGAAAAAAATTTAATTGACACTATGCTCAAAGATGGTTTGTGGGATTCATTCAACAATTATCATATGGGTGTAACAGCAGAAAATGTTGCTACTAAATGGAATGTAAGCAGAAAAGATCAAGACGAATTTGCATTGTCTTCTCAGCAAAAAAATGAAAAAGCAAAAAAAGAAGGAAAATTTAAAGATGAAATTTTACCTTTAGTAATCGACTCAAAAGATAATGATAATATATTTAAAATAGATGAACATCCAAGACCGGGCATGACTATAGAGCTTCTTCAAAAATTAAAACCAACATTTAAAGAAAACGGAACTGTAACACCGGGAAATTCTTCAGGAATTAATGATGGAGCTGCGGCCGTTGTGCTGATGACCGGCGAAGAAGCTGAAAAAAGAAATTTACAACCCATGGCAAGAATTGTATCTTGGGCAACTTGTGGTGTAGATCCATCATTGATGGGTTCAGGACCTATACCTGCTTCAAAAAAAGCTTTAAAAATAGCCGGTTGGAAAATAACTGATTTAGATTTAATAGAGTCAAATGAAGCATTTGCTGCTCAAAGTTTGGCGGTAATTAAAGATATGAATATACCAAAAGAAAAAGTCAATGTGAACGGAGGAGCTATCGCAATAGGTCACCCCATCGGAGCTTCTGGAGCCAGGATACTAGTAACACTTTTACATGAAATGAAACGTAGAGATTCTAAAAAAGGACTTGTCACACTCTGTATAGGAGGAGGCATGGGTATAGCAATGTGTTTAGAACGAAACTTTTAAGTATTTTTTCCAAATTATTTTTTGCACTAAAATTTTAGCATCTATACTTTTGTAGTTAAGTCGAAAAAATTTTTCTATATTTCTTATAATTAACATTATAATAAAATATTAAATAATTACATTGCTGAAAATAGATAGAATTGTGTTATAAATAAAACAAAAATAATGTCTATTGAAATACCTGTTCCAGATATCGGAGACTTTGAAAGTGTTGAGATTATAGAGATACTAGTCAAAGAAGGAAGTAACATTAAAAAAAATGATTCAATTGTTACTTTAGAAAGTGACAAATCTAGTGTTGAAGTTCCATCCCCTTTTGACGGCAAAATCTCTGAGTTAAAAGTGAAAGTAGGAGACAAAGTTTCAAAAGGTACCGTTATAGCTTTAATCGAAAATAATGAATCAAAAAATGAAACAGTTCAGACAATAAATAAAACTGAAGAGAAAGCACCAGAAAAAAAAGAAGATAATGTATTACCAATAACAGAAAAAATTATTCAACAAGCCGAGTCGACTGTAATCGATAAGCCGGTAGAAAAAAAACCTGAAAAAATTTATGCAAAAGCAAAAGGTGCAGATATTGACCCTACAGAAACACAAGAATGGCTAGAATCCTTAGATGCTGTTCTTAAAAAGGACGGACCCGATCGAGCACAATATATTATAAAAAAATTAATTAATGAAAACAATAAAGAAGGTTCTATTCAGTCATTAACTCGTATCACTCCTTATATAAATACTATACACGCAACTTCAGAAGTTAAATCTCCAGGAGATCAAAATATAGAAAGAAGAATTAGATCTCTAATTAGATGGAATGCAGCCGCAATGGTAGTAAAGGCAAACAAAAAAAATCCAGAATTAGGAGGTCATATAGGAACGTTTGCTTCTGCTGCTACTCTTTATGATGTTGGCATGAATCATTTTTGGCGTGCTAAAAATAATAAGTTTGGTGGAGATTTGGTTTATTTTCAAGGCCATAGTGCCCCAGGTATGTATGCTAGAGCATTTTTAGAAGGCAGGTTGTCTGCTACCCAACTAGGAAATTTTAGACAAGAAGTTGGTGTAGACGGATTATCATCATACCCACACCCATGGTTAATGCCAAAGTTTTGGCAATTTCCAACTGTGTCTATGGGCTTAGGTCCAGTTTTGTCAATTTATCAAGCCAGATTTACAAAGTATTTAATTAACAGAGGTTTAATAAAAGATGAAAATAGAAAAATTTGGACTTTCTTAGGAGATGGAGAAACTGATGAACCAGAATCATTAGGTGCTATTAGTTTAGCTTCGAGAGAGAAGTTAGACAATCTTATATTTGTAGTTAACTGCAATCTACAAAGGCTGGATGGACCCGTCAGGGGTAATGGAAAAATAATTCAAGAGCTTGAAGGTATATTCAGAGGAGCGGGATGGAATGTGATAAAAGTTGTTTGGGGATCTTATTGGGATCAGTTGCTAGCTAAAGATAAAAGCGGCTTACTTATTAAAAGAATGAATGAGTGTGTTGATGGAGAATATCAAGCTTTTAAAGCAAACAACGGTTTGTATGTTAGAGAAAAATTTTTTGGAAAGTATCCTGAGTTAAGAGATTTAGTTTCTTCGATGACAGATAGGGATATTTGGAAACTTAATAGAGGTGGTCACGATCCACATAAGGTTTACGCAGCCTACGATGAAGCAATAAAAACAAAAGGAAAACCAACGGTAATTCTTGCCAAAACTATAAAAGGGTATGGCATGGGTAAATCTGGGGAAAGTATAAATATAACTCACCAACAAAAAAAATTGGGAGAAGATGATCTACTTTATTATAGAGATCGTTTTGATATTCCTCTTTCAGACAAGCAGGTAAAAAATATCGAATTCTACAAACCTGACGAAAAATCAGAGGAAATAAGATACTTAAAAGAAAGAAGAATGAAACTTGGAGGTTATTTACCAGAAAGAACTTCTTTTGCAAAACCAATAAAAAAACCTGCAAAAGATATTTTTGACAATATGCTGAAATCTTCTGGAGACCGTGAAATGTCGACAACAATGTCGCTAGTACGAATGTTAACTAGTTTATTAAGAGATAAAAGTATTGCCCCTAGATTAGTTCCAATTATTCCTGATGAGGCCAGAACATTTGGAATGGAAGGTTTTTTTAGGAAAATCGGTATTTATGCCCACGAGGGACAAAAATATGAGTCTGAGGATTCTGAACAATTAAGTTCTTATAGAGAAGATAAAAAGGGTCAAGTTTTGGAAGAAGGCATAACAGAAACTGGTGCCATGTCCTCATTTATAGCCGCTGGCACTTCTTATACTAATCATGATTTAGAAATGATTCCTGTTTATACTTTTTATTCTATGTTTGGTTTCCAAAGAGTAATGGATCTTATTTGGTCAGCGGGAGACTCGCAGGCAAGAGGTTTTCTTATCGGAGCAACTTCTGGAAGAACAACTTTAGCTGGTGAGGGACTGCAACATCAAGATGGACATAGCCAATTATTAGCATCTACTGTTCCAAATTGTATAAGTTATGACCCAACATTTGCATACGAATTAGCAATTATTTTTCAAGATGGTCTAAGAAGAATGCACGACAAACAAGAAAATATTTTTTATTATTTAACAACTATGAATGAAAATTATACACATCCGGAAATGCCAAGAAACTGTGAGAATGGAGTTTTAAAAGGCATGTACTTATTTAAAGAATTTAATAATAAAGGAAAAATAAAAGTTCAATTATTAGGTAGCGGAGCAATTTTAAGAGAAATTATATCTGCTGCAGAAATTTTAAGTAAAGAGTATAATATTGATAGTGATGTATGGAGTGTTACTAGTTTTAACGAATTAAGAAAAGATGGTATGACAGTCGAAAGAAAAAATTTACTTAATCCAACATCTATTCCAGAAAAATCTTATGTAGAAAAATGTTTAGAAAAAAAAGAAGGGCTAATTATTGCTGCTTCTGACTATATGAGAAGTTATGCAGATCAAATAAGACCCTATACTTCTAAATCATTTTATTCTTTTGGAACCGACGGATATGGAAGAAGTGATAGCAGAAAAAATTTAAGGAAGTTTTTTGAAGTTGATAAAACTCATATTGTTACCTACACATTAAGTGCCCTAGCTAAAGAACAGCTCATTCCCACGAAGTATGCTGAACGAGCAATAAAAAAGTATAATATTGATAAAAATAAACCTATGCCAACTGTATTATAAAAATGTCAGAAAATAAAAAACCTATACCTAGTGCAAGTCCTAAAGCAAGAAAATTTGCAAGAGAGCTTGGAGCCAACTTATATTCAATTAAAGGGTCACAAAGAGAAGGCCGAATCACAGAAGAGGATATAAAAAAATTTATAAAAGAATCCTTATCTAATAAAAAAATAATAAAAAAAGAATTAGATGCGCTACATTACAAGCATGAAGAGTATGGAAAAATTGAAGAGTTGCCTATACCTAGAATCAAAAAAATTGCTGGTCCACATTTACAAAAATCCTGGAATGAAATCCCACATGTTACACAACATGATGAAGCGGACATTACTGAAATGGAAACATTTAGAAAATCTTTACGAGATTTATATACAGGAGAGAAAATTTCGGTTACGCCACTTGCCTTTATAATAAGAGCTGTAGCAAAAGCTCTCAAAGATTATCCTAGTTTCAATTCATCACTAGATCTTAATAATGAAAAATTAATTTATAAAAAATATTGTCATATCGGAATAGCGGTAGATACAAAACACGGTTTAATGGTTCCAAAAATTAGAGATGCTGACAAAAAAGACATAACGACACTTGGACAAGAGTTAAAAAAAGTAAGCAAACTTTGTTCAGAATTAAAAATTGATAAAAAGGAACTTTTTGGTGGGTCAATGACCATCTCTAGTTTAGGAGGTATAGGAGGTAGTTTTTTTACTCCAATTATTAACCAACCTGAGGTTGCTATACTAGGTGTTGGCAGAGCAGAAAAAAAACAAGTTTTTAGAAGAGATAAGTTTGAAACTAGAATTATGCTTCCTCTTTCACTTTCATATGATCATAGAGTTATCGATGGAGCCGAAGGTGCAAGATTTTGTGCGCATTTAAGAGAAAGTTTGGGAAAAGATTTTGCTTATAAGCTAGCAATCTAGCAATCTAGATATATGACTAGAAAAAAATCTTTACTAAGCGCGTTGCTGTGTACTTTTATTTGGGGAACAACATTTATTGCCCAGGACACTGGAATGGATAAAATTGGTCCACTAACTTTTAATGGAACCAGATTTTTAATTGGGTTTATTTCTATAATTCCATTTGCAATATTATTTGAAAAAAAAAAAATTGCACACGAGATAAATAAAAATAAAAAATTATTTTATAAGCTACTTTTTTGGGTTGGTATATTTTTATTTTTAGGAACATACGTTCAACAAACTGCCTTACTATATACAGATGTAGCAAATGCAGCTTTTTTTACAATTTTTTATGTCCCTCTGGTTCCTATTATTCTTTTTTTCGTTTACTCTAAATCCTTACACTGGTCAATTTGGCCATCCGTTCTATTTTGTATTATAGGAGTTTATCTTTTAAGTGATTTTTCAAATGCTAACATTCGATTAGGAGATGGCCTGGTTATACTTTGTGCTTTATTCTGGAGTTTGCATATAATATTTATTGGCATTTTTATTAAAAACTTTCAACTGCCATTGTTTTTTGGAGCACTACAAGCTTTAATAGTTTCATTTATTTCAATTATATTTGCAATATTTTTTGAAACAATAACAGTTTCTAATATATTAAACGAGTCCTTATCCATAATATATGCAGGTGTATTGTCTGGCGGAATTGCATTTACTCTACAGATATATGCACAAAAAAATATCTCT
>CAJQSJ010000058.1 GCA_905612535.1 uncultured Pelagibacteraceae bacterium
TTTTATTTAATTAGTTTACTTTATAAATGCTATTAAAGGTCATACCGTCTAAGTTAAATTCTTTCAAGAGTTTATATCTACTTTTTAGCTCATTATTGATTTCAATAGGATTTCCAATTTGATAATAATGATTTGTTACTAAAAAATCAGCTTCATTTAGATTTTTTACAAATTTCACTTTTTCTCGATTTTCTTTATCAAGCAATGTACTAAGAGCATAAGGAGATTTGCTGTATACATAAATCTTTGAGATCTTAGTTTTATTATTCTCAATTATATAATTAAGCACACTTCTATTGCTTACACCCCAATAATCAAGCTCAAATAAATTTTGTGGTTTATTAGTAGCAAGTTTATTAAAATACAGAAATTGGTAAGGGTGATTATTGTACATCCAAAAAAAATTATAAAATAAAAAAGGCACCAATAAAAAAAACAAGTACTTTAAAGAAAATAATCTAAAAATATATTCAAGTCCTTTTATAGATATAAATATTAAGCACGGGTAAATAAAATATAAATGTCTCCATCCGCCATACAAAGTTGAATTAAGGGTTATTACTAAAAAAAGAGTGAAATAAAAAATTAAAAAAAAAATAACATCCATCTTTTCATTGTTGCCTCTCCAAAGATCATTTGATTTCCTATCAAGAGATAGACTCATAAAACGTTTAATTAACCTTAATGTAATTAAAAAAGATCCTAATAAAAAAAAAATTAAGTAAATAATTGGAGTAGAAATTAAAATCCAAACAATAGGATAATGCCACGGTAGATTTTGTGCACTCACATAATCACCTAAATAAAATACGGTGCCAGGCCAAGGTTGAGAGCTAAAGTGTTTAATTGCTTTTATAAAATTTATTAATGGATCAGACCATAAATAAGGCCAAAATAAAATTGTAAAACCACCTAAAAAAAGTATAAAAAAAACAAATATTAAAATATATTTATTAAAAAATTTCTTATTATCGAGAAATTGTAGAATAAAAAAAACTATAACTATAAATGGAGCAATTATACCTAAGATTTTGACGCCTATAGAAAATGCGCATGTTATGCTGGAAAGTAGTGCGTTTTTATAAGAAGGATAGTCTAAAAATCTGATGGCAAAGTATAAGGATATAACAAAAAAAGATAAAAAAACTGAATCTTTGAGATTGTAAAAGCTGTCTGCAAAAATTCTTGGACTTAAAATCCAAAAAAGTAAGCCTATTAAACTTAGCAAACTTGTGAATCTTTTTCTTAAAATCAGATAAAAAAATATGCTAGATAAATAAAAAATAAAAAAATTTGAAAAATGTCTTAAATAATAAAATTCCTGGGAATCGGTCAATGAAAGTTTTTTTTCCAAATAGGCCATAGGCAGGTCAAAAAGAACTCCGTATAGTTTGGTGTCCTCCTTAAAAAAATCAGTACTATGTTCTAATCCTGGATATATATCTAATCCAAATAATTCTCTAAAAAAATTTAATGAAACGAATCCACTTATTCTATGAAAATATTCATCCCATGATATTCCATAATCATCGTAAATTACGATTCCTAAAATTAAGTAAGAGAGAAGTAATAAATAACTTATTAAATGTATTTTTTTCTGAAAACTCATTAGGTGCTAAATATATTGTTATTTAAAATAGTTTTATTTAAATAAAGCCTTTAACTAAGGCTTTAAAACCTACAAAATATCTTTTTATGTCTTCAAAGCTTCTTATATTAAGTATGGCTTTTATAATATATCTCGGTCTCATGTAAAAAGATCTAAAAGCCTTTTTACTTATTTTGACAACTTCATCTTTGTTTTTATAACCTTCTGGTAAAAAAACAACATTCCAACCTTGGTATTCTGAAAAATCTTCAGTAGTTAATTTTCCCCATTTCCCTTGTTTAATTTCATTATACAAAGCCGTTCCAGGGTATGGAGTTGCAATACTAAATTGTGCATATTCAGGATCAAGTTTTATTGCATCTTTAATAGTCTGTTCAGCTAGTTCAGGGTTTTCACCGGGTAATGCAATCATAAAAGAACCACGGACTTCTATGCCGGCATCCCGAGTCCATTTTGCAACCTCCATCATATAATCCATTGATTTGTTCTTTCTGTCCGTTTTAATATTTTGCATTAGTTTTGGTACACCAGTTTCATATCCATAAAAAATATTCCAGCATCCTGCTTTTTTCATTAAATGAAGAATTTCTTTATTAACTGTATTAACTGCAGCATAACAAGACCAGATAACATCTAAATTTTCCACAATAAGCAATGAACAAAATTCTTTCATCCATTTTTTATGATAACTCATAGTATCATCCCAAAATGAAATTTCTTTTACACCGTATTTATTAACTATATCTTTAATTTCTTCTACAACCTTTTGAGGGCTTCTTCTTCTTGCGGTTGTTGCTGCCTGATCGCAAAATGTACAAACATACGGACATCCTCTAATAACTATCATGTTTGCTAAAGGTAACCTTTTATATTGATTGGGTAGAGGTATATACTTTTCTAAAGGAAATAAATCTCTTGCGGGTAAAGGTAAAAAATCAAGATCTTTTATTATTTCACCAGGACTAGTTTTGATAATTTTACCATTATCTTTAAAGATAATTCCTTTAATTTTTTTTAATTCATTAGTATCGTTTAAAAAAGAATTACGATTATAATTGTGCTTAGAAAAACTTTGCATTAAATGGAGTGTAACGCTCTCGCCCTCAGGATGATAAGACACTATATCAACAGAAGGTATATTTTGTGCTGCGTGCATACCCGCTACATTTGCGTGTGCACCGCCCAAAATTATTAATAAGTCGGGAAATTCTTTTCTAAGTCTTTCACATAAGGTTGTTGAAGCTGGTAAAGCATAAGTTGTTGCTGATATTCCAACTGATCGTGGTTTTTTTTCTCTTACTGTTTCTACAATTTCATCGTGAGAAAGACCAAGCGGTATACAATCTAAGGCGGCTACACCAAATCCATGTTCTCTAAGGTATGCAGCTAATGTAGCTATACCAAGTGGGATTAAATCACCTTTAAGTTCTCCTAAATCTTTTTTTCCATATCTGTGTGAATAATCAATACCTGTTGAAGTTGGTGGATGCACAAACATGATATCAATAGATTCATTAATAGGAGCAAACGCTCTATTAATTAATTCTAATCTAGTTGGTTCAGAATTGTTCTTGTTAAGCATTCTATAGTTTAATTATACTTTTATTAAGTAATGATCAAATTTTATAGTATTTTCACGAAATATCTAGTTTATTTTTGTAATTCATAAAGGTTTTTGATATAGATTTTAAAAAATCAATTATACATTTATGACTGAAATTTCAATAATAGTGCCAATTAGAAATGAAGAGGAAAGCATCAAGCCTTTTTTAGAAAGTACGACAAAAGTATTAGATAAAATTAATAAACCATATGAAATTATTTTCTCTATGGATCCTTCTACGGATAGTACAGAAAAAGTTATATTGGAGGAAATTGAAAAAAATAAAAAAATTAAACTTTTAATTTTTTCAAGACAGTTTGGTCAACCGGCAGCTACAATAGCTGGAATACATAACTCCAAAGGAAAATATTGTGTAATTATAGATGTTGATCTTCAGGACCCACCAGAAGTGATTGAAAAAATGTACAAAAAAATTATAGAAGGATACGAGGTTGTTTACGCAAAAAGAAGCTCAAGAAAAGGGGAAACTTTTATAAAAAAAATTGTTTCTTCTGTTGCTTACTTTGTTATCAATAAAATAAGTGAAATAAATATACCTGTTAATACAGGTGATTTTAGAATAATTTCACGTAAGGTAGCTAATGAATTAAAAAAATTAAGTGAGGGACATGGTTTTCTAAGAGGAATGGTTGCGTTTGTAGGTTATAAGCAATCTTTCGTTGAATATGACCGCGTACAAAGGTTTTCTGGCAAAAGAAAATACAATAAATTTTTTGGTTCATTAAAAATTGGGATCAATGGAATTGTTTGTTACAGTTCAAAACCATTAACTTTTCTATTAGGTCTTGGTTCATTAATTTCATTAACAAGTTTATTTTTTGTACTTACTTATTTATTAAGTGGAAACATGGGTTATGGACTTATTTTATCAATTATAACATTCTTTGGCGGTATTCAATTGTTTGGATTAGGCTTGGTGGGTGAATATGTTGGGCGAATTTATGATGAAGTTAAAAAAAGACCTAACTACATTATAGATAAAAGAATTAATTTTGATAATTAAGAATTAGAATAAGTAAATATTTTGATTAAAATTAAAAAAAAAAGTATTATTATCACTGGTTGCGCAGGTTTTGTGGGTAGCAATCTATTAGATGAGCTTCTAAAAAAAGGAAATAAAATAATTGGAATTGATAATTTAAGCACAGGTCAAATAAGATTTTTAACTAAAGCTTTAAAAAATAAAAATTTTAAATTTATAAAAATGGATTTGCTTAATTTATCAAAACTTAAAAAGATATTTAAAAATGCAAGTTTTGTTTATCACCTTGCGGCTAATGCCGATATAAGATTTGGCTTAAACCATCCAAAAAAGGATTTGGAACAAAATGCAATATGTACATTTAATGTTCTTGAAGCGATGAGATTCAATTCAGTTAAAAAAATTGTATTCACTTCAACGGCGCCTATATATGGTGATAATAAAACATTTCCTACTCCTGAAAATGCCTCTTTATCAAATCAAACATCCTTATATGGAGCTTCAAAGTTATATTGCGAAGGTTTAATTCAAAGCTATTGTGAAGGTTATAATTTTCAATCTTGGATTTACAGATTTGTTTCAATATTAGGAAATAGATATACACATGGACACGTTTATGACTTTTATAAACAATTAATATTTAATAATAAAAAAAAATTATATATTTTAGGTGATGGAAAACAAAAGAAATCATATCTTAACGTTAAAGATTGTATCTCAGCAATATTAATTTCGACAAAAAAAAGTAAAGAAAAAGTTAATACGTTTAATTTAGGATGCGATGGTTATATTAATGTTAAAAAATCTGCTGAAATAATATCAAAAAAATTGAACTTAAATCCTAAATTTTTATTTTCTGGTGGAAAAACTGGCTGGATAGGAGATCAACCTTTTGTATACCTTTCTACAAATAAAATTAAAAAACTGGGTTGGAAAAATAAAATAAGTATTGAAAATTCTGTAAAAAATACCGTTGATTGGTTGAATAACAACAAATGGGTTTTTAAAAAAAGCAAGTAGAGTTTAATAAAATATTAATATAGTTTCCTAGAACCCAAAATATCAAAATTAAAATCTAAAAATTCAAATCTTTTAAATTTCTTAATTATTTTTTTTTGTGAATTTTTATTACAAATAAGCATTAGATACCCTCTTCCACCGGCTCCCAGAATTTTGCCTCCTAAAGCGCCAGATTTTAATGAATCACTATACATTTCATCGATACTATGGTTGCTAATTCCTTTCGCTAAACTTTTTTTCCTAATCCAGTTTTCATGAAGAATTTCGCCACATTTCTTAATATCGTATCTTAATAGTGAAGATTTAAATTCATAAACAGAATCTCTCATAAATTTTAAATGTTCTATTGCCATTTTATCATTCTTAATATTTTTAATTTGGTCTTTAAGAATTATCTTATTATTCTTGCGAACACCCGTGTTTATAATCAGTAGATTTTTCCTAAGAAAACTTGTAATTCCTTTTTGTTTTATTTGTTCAACACTTGTTGACTCATTTGGTTTAAACTTAATTAAATTTAAACCACCAAATGATGCAGCGTATTGATCTTGTTTACCGATTGGCATTTTTAACAAATCAATTTCTACTGAACACGCATACTCAGCAAGAGATGTTTTGTTTAGTGATATTTTTTTATAATATCGTAAAGCATTAATTAAACCCACGGTAAAAGATGAGGAGCTACCTAAACCTGTTCCAGCTGGTATGTCCGCTACCGCATTGATATCGAGACCCCATAATTTTATTTTTTTAAGACAAGATTTAATTAATGGATGCTTTATATCCTTGAGATTATTAACTAATTCTGTCTTTGAATATTTTAAAAGACACTTATTTTTATCATGATATTTGTTAATTATGATATAAACATATTTATTAATAGCTGCACTTATAACCGCTCCTCCACCATTTTTTTTATAAAAATGCTTAAGGTCGCTTCCTCCTCCTACTAAACTAATTCTCATGGGTGTAGCTGTAGTTATAAAATTCTTCATACTTTTTTACTATTCAAGATAATATCAACAGCCAATTCCAAATCACAAGTTTTAAAATCAGGTTTAATATTAATTCTATAATCACAAATTTTAGAACTTTCTACTAATATTGTTTTAAGACCAGCATTTTTACCAGCCAAAATATCCCTATCACTATCTCCTACCATGAATGATTTATTGCGATGTATACCATACTTTTTAATAAATGTATTAATCATCCCAGAACTTGGCTTTCTATAATTAGAAAAAAAACTTTCATTTATATTTTTATATCTTTTTTTTGTAAAATGAGGGCAAACTAAGAAATCATCTATATATGCTCCTAATTTTGAAAGACTTTTATCAAGTTTAAAAGTAACTTTAAAAAAATCTGATAAAGTAAACTCACCTTTTGCTAATCCAGACTGATTGGTTACAATAAAACAAGGAATCTTATTTTCATTTAATTTTTTTATAGCTGATAACGCAGTGGTAATAATTTTAAAATTTTTTAAAGTTTTGGAGTTTTTATTTTCTTGATTTATAACTCCATCTCTATCCAAAAAAACTGCTCTGGTTTTATAAAAATAACCTAAATTTTTTATCTTGTTTTTTTTTATATCTGATTTTACAATCTTAATTCTGCTAGGCGTGCCAAAATCTTTTATAAATTCAATAGATTTGTATGCAAAAATTTTGAAATTTTTTTTTAACAGTTTTACAAAGATGTCATTTACAAGATCGTAACTTTTATTTTTTGTAAATTTAAATTTTGATAAAAACTCTTTGTCAGCAAAATAAATTCCAGAAATTGCATTATTTATTTTATTTTTACCACTATTTTTTTTACTTATTTTTTTAATATAAAAATCTTTATCTAAATTTACAGTATCACTGTCTTGCAGATGATCATTGGCATGTACAACGCAAGATAAAAGAGACTTTTTTTTAATAGAAGATTTAATAAAGTTATTGAAATTAAAATTAAAATATACGTCAGAATATATAATTAAAAATTTCTTTTGAAGATATTTCTTTGCACCGTATAAACAACCTCCGGTTCCATAAAAATCTTTATCTTTGTGTATTATGAGCTTGTCTTTAAAATTTATTTTAAGGAAATGAGATATTTCATATTCAAAATTGTTAACTAAGAAAACAAAGTTTTTAATACCATTTTTTTTAAGTATCTCGATTTGTCTTTTTAAATTCTCTTTTTTATTAAATTTTACAAGCGCCTTTGGTGCGTTTCCTATTGTAGATTTCAATCTAGATCCTTTGCCACCGCATATAATAACTGCTTGCATTTATTAAGATATATAAGAATATAAATTTTTGTAAAGTCTCATAAATATTGATTATAAAGCTTAATTAGCATAAATATCCTTTTGATAATGAAGCTCAGTAAAAAAAAATTTAAATCTCAAATATATTGCGATACTGCAGATATAAATTTAATCCGTAAATTAAATAATAACTCTCTAGTGAAGGGGTTTACAACGAATCCTTCATTAATGAAAATTGCAGGAGCAAAGGACTATAAAAAATATTCAATTAATTTATTAAAAATTTGTAATAAAAAACCTATATCATTGGAAGTATTTGCCGACAAAGAAAATGAAATTGAGAAACAGGCAAATATAATAAATTCATGGGGAAATAATGTTTATGTTAAAATACCAGTAGTAAACACAAAAGGTAAGTTTCTTGGTAAAACTATCAAAAAACTTAGCTTTAAAGGTTTTAAACTTAACGTCACGGCAGTTTATAGTTTTGAACAAGTTAAAAAAATTGTAAAAAATTTAAATAAAAATTCAAAAACAATCATTTCAATATTTTCTGGTAGAATGGCAGATGCGGGAAAGGATCCTCTTCCGATAATTAAAAAAAGTGTACAACTAAGTAAAAAATATAAAAATATAAAAATTTTATGGGCGAGCACAAGAGAACCTTATAATTATATTCAGTCATGTGATTGTGTATGTGATATTATTACAATGCCTCCAATTATAATTCAAAAAATCTCTAAATTTGGAAAAAGTTTCAAAAACTTAACTTTAAGTACAGTTAGAGCTTTTTATGAAGATGCAACAAAAGCAAAATTTAAAATAAAATAATTTTGGCGCGCCCTGGAGGAATCGAACCTCCGACCCTCGGTTTAGAAAACCGATGCTCTATCCAACTGAGCTAAGGGCGCTCTTTGTTTATTCTCAATACCTATTCGTCTATCATACATTAAGAAATAAATTCAATACTTAACATTATCTTTCTATGTACTACACATGTACTACTATTCACTAAATTATTTAAATATTTCCTATGTTTTTTATATCATAAGCTACGTTAAAATCTATTTCAAAAGATATGTGTTTACATGTTTTTCTTTCTGTGAACAACTCAATCAGTTTTCTTAATTTGGTCTATAAGACACCGTACCGTCATCATTGTTAATTAAATAACTTTTCCAGAGTACATCACTAAATAAACTATTTCCTTGTCCGTTAAGATGCATATCATTGTAGATAAAATGATCTGAAATATTTGTATATATATCGCCATCTAAAAAATATTTGTATAGCGAAATATAATTTATTTTTTTATCCATCAATTTTTGAGTAACATAATTTGAATAATTTTCTCTTGGAACTGCATTTGCGAGTTCAAAAGGCCAAGGAAAAATAACAACCAATAATTCTATATTTTTTTTATCTAGAAAATTTTTTAGTAAAGCGACATTTTCAATTTCAAAGTCTAAACTTTTTTTACTCGATGATTCCCATGCATTTCCATGCAAAGTATTAGTAATACTCTTTCTTGTATTAATTGAACGTAATGCATGAATTTGCTTTATATTTATTTTAAAAAAACTTTTTTCAAGTTTTTTAGATAGTAAATATCTATCTCTTAAATTTCTTCTTCTATCATCTAAAATATCTCCTATTTTCTTAAGAACAGCTCCAGTGACAGTTTGTTTATACATGAATCTCCACAAATCACCTTTTCTTAAGTCTTGTAAGAAAAAATGATTAGTTCTAAATTTATGCTCCACTTTTTTACTTGGAAAAGTTTTTGGCCTATCGAAATAAGATCCTGCATCTAGAATATCGCTTTTATCTAATACAACAATAACACAGTCAGTTTTTAACCAAGGATTTTCCTTAATTATAGTCACAATCTTTTTTAAATAAATATATGATGAATAACCAGTTACTCCGGCATTTAGAAATTCATAATTTTTAATATCATTACTTATAATTTTTTTATTTAAATGACCAACTAATGTATCTTTATAATCAAGTCCCACACCTTCAACAAAACTATCGCCGATAACAATTGTATAATGATAATCTTTATTTAAATCTCTAACTTCATAATCTCTAAAACCTAGATTATTTGTTTTAATTGTATATTCTTGTCCAAGATAACTTGATAAAAAGCTTTTTTTCTTAGCAAATCCATATTCATAATTTTGATTTAAAATTCTATTTTCTATATCTGAAACAAATTGTTTCTCTAATTTGTTATAATAAAAATTAAATAAGAATAACTGTGTCATCAACAAATCAATAAAAATATATAAAATTATAAAAATTAATATATTTTTTAATCGACTCATCATAACAGTTTATTGTTTTCTTCTTTCGCACCCCCTTGAGAATTCGAACCTCCGACCCTCGGTTTAGAAAACCGATGCTCTATCCAACTGAGCTAAGGGCGCTCTTTGTTTATTCCCAATGCTTATTCGTTTAACACACATCAAGAAATAATATCAATAACTAACTTTATCTCTTTTCGTAGTACTCTCGTAGTACTTTTCAGTGTTTTACCTAAATATTTCCTACGTTTTTTATACGATAAAGTATCTAAAATTCTACCACGATCCCTAAAAGCTTTTTCATACACAAATTCTACTAAAAATTTCTTGTCACGACCATGTCATAACGCAAGTTAGATTTTGCCTCTAGTTTCGTGGTGGTCAGATTTTTTATTCCTTTTTTAATTAAAGTTTTTTTTCATCATTGTCGGGTATGCCTGAAACTAAACTATATAATTTTTTAATTTTAGTGCTTGCAGCTTTTGTTAATATACCAGGATATATGGCATGTATCATTGCCTGTATACCTCCATATACCATAGTTAGACCAACACAAGTAGCAAACTTCAAATGCTGAATATATGTTTCGTTTGTTAAATCTAAATGTTCTTTAGAATCTTTTATCATTTAAATTAATTTAAATGATTAACACTAAAGAGTCGAGATCTTTATTTTGAGTCATCTAAGCGAGAAAAATTTCTTATTTTTTCGTATATCCTGTCTCTAGTTTTGGGGTGCTAGGTTAATTTATTCTTTTGCATGCTCCAATGTCTATACATAATTCCATTATAGATAGATGCAAGTATTGAAGTTAAACCTATTAATGTAAACATAAAAATTATAGCGAAAATTATCAAGAATTTCACAGGAGGTTTGTTTCCTTCGTTGCTTCCCTCAAGCTGTTCAAGAAGTTCTTTGTTTTCACTTTCTAAAATTTGGTTAGTCATCATTTGTTTTTCTAATTTAATTTTCTCATTTTCTTTAAGCAATTCTACGATTAATTTCTTACTTGCTTGGTTTTCTTCAAGAGTTTTTTGAGCTAATAGTTTCAGTTTCTCGTTTTGAGCTTTTAATGCTTCGTTTTTAGCTTTTAATGTCTCGTTTGCTTTTCTTAATTCTTCAAGTTCTGTTAAATCTTTGTCATAATCTTGAGTAGTTGAACTTTTATCAACTTTTAAAGTATCAGATTTTTTCTCAAGTTTTGCAGTTTTAACTTTGCCAAATGTTTTAGTTAATGAAACAGCTGCAATTTGGTTAATTAATCCATCTTCATTCCCATACATTAGGTCTAGATCAAAATTAATATCTTTAGCCTCTTTGTTAAATGTAAGACCCACATAATAACCCGAAGTAACAGAGTCTGCTGGAGAGGCAGGCTTACTGTCATCATCTTTTACGATATCAATATTATTGTTCAAGTTGTGATTTACAGTTATACCAACATAAGGCTTAATGATAAAACCTTTGCCAAGTTCTTCATTGTATTTGACTTCAAATCCTCCACTCAATACTTGTTCAATAGCTTCATCTACTGATAAGTCACCATCACTAAATTTAGATAAATAATCTGGAAATCTTTGCAATCCTAATGTTGATTGAAAACTTAAATTAAGTGAGCTGTCTTCACCTATTTTAATTTCTTTATCAATTTTGCCATTAACAGCTAAAAATTCGCTCAATAAATTAGTTTTTACTTTAACGGTAGAATCCGAGTCGTAGTCTGTAACATCTAAATCATTAAGTCCTATCATGGGTGAGAAGGATACTTTCAATCCATTCTTAGTAAAAACGTTCTTTAATCCTAGGGCGTAATTACCTCCACCTAAAAATTCACCGTTGTCAAAATCTCCAGTGTGTTTACTGTAACCAAGAAAGACATTACTTGTTACATTGCCCCAATTAATTGGACTCAATTGTCCTACTACGCCTGCCATGCTGCCCTTGTACATATTTTCTCTTTTAACGCTGCTGTAAAATAATCTGAAAAATTTATCTTCAGGTTCAACTCCATCAATATAATTTGCAGCATTAAATAACCCTTTTAATTTTGTTGAAATATTTTCACTTCGATATGACGCATTATTACTTACAACTTCAAGACCTTCGTCAATTACTAGATATCCATTAGTTTCTGAATTATCTGCGTCAGCATTTTGAGAAGAATCTTGTATTGTTAAAGTATCGTTACCGCAAAGATTGTTTGTTATATTAAGGCCATCTTTGTTATGAATTTCTATAGTTGTGTCTTGTGTCATATTACATCCAAAATACATTGTGGTATTTGCAGCAGCATTATTTAAATCAATTTCTCCCGTGAATGTTGGAGCACCATCTACGTAAATTTTTGTACCAGTTACACCGTTCTTGACTTCTATTGAGTGTGTAGTGCCAGAAGCAGTTATGGTTCCTTTATTAGTGATTGTTGTATTGTCACCATCAATCTGTACTGCCGCGTGTTCTAGATTAGTTTTAGTAGCTTTAATAATTCCCCCACTGTAATTGGTAATGGTTGTTCCTGA
>CAJQSJ010000059.1 GCA_905612535.1 uncultured Pelagibacteraceae bacterium
TACTGAACGTTAATCCACTTAAATATTTAAATAAACCAGTTTCCTCTACCAAAATTAGAAATTATTTAAAAAAAGGAAATATTAATTTAGCAAATAAGTTGCTTTCAAGAAATTGGTCGATAGAAGGAGTGGTTATTGATGGAAAAAAAATTGGAAGAAAATTAGGTTATCGCACCTGTAATATTAAAATTAAAAATTATATACTGCCTAAAGCAGGAATTTATGCAGTCAAGGTATCGATAGAAAAGAAAAATTTTTTTTATGATGGAGTTGCTTACTTAGGTAATCGCCCAACCTTTGATGGAAATGAAATTTTTTTAGAAGTTAATATATTCGGTATTAAAAAAAATTTGTATGGAAAAAAATTGACGGTCTATTTCGTAAAATTTTTGAGAAAAGATATAAAATTTGATAGCTCAGAACAGTTAGTAACACAAATGAATAAAGATGTGATTTCAGCTAAAAAAGGTTTAAAAGTAAAGTTAATGCTATGAGCAAAGAAAATATAAATTTACCTAAAACTTCATTTTCAATGAAGGCAAATTTACCAAATAAAGAACCTGAAATATTAAAAGCATGGGAAAAGCTAGGTCTTTATGAAAAATTAAGAGAGTCAAGAAAAGGAAAAGAAAAATTTGTATTACATGATGGCCCGCCATATGCAAATGGGCATATACATATGGGTACTGCGCTTAATAAAATTCTCAAAGATATGATTATTAGATTCCATCAAATGGATGGTAAGGATTCCGTTTATGTTCCCGGATGGGACTGTCATGGTTTACCTATTGAGTGGAAAATCGAAGAGCAATATAAAAAAAATAAAAAAAACAAAGATGAAGTTCCAATTAAAGATTTTAGAACAGAATGCCGCGATTTTGCAGAAAAGTGGATTAAAATTCACATAGAAGAATTTAAAAGATTAGGAGTCGAGGGTGATTGGAAAAATTACTATTCGACAATGAGCTTTGATGCAGAAGCGCAAATAGTAAGGGAACTGGGTAAATTTCTTTTAGACGGAACTCTGTACCAAGGCTACAAGCCTGTTCTTTGGTCAACGGTGGAAAAAACAGCTTTAGCTGATGCTGAAGTAGAATATCAAAATCATACTTCCAATACTATTTATACCTCATTTGAAATTAAAAAAACTAACAAAGATTTTTTAAAAGATGTTCATGTTGTAATATGGACTACAACCCCATGGACAATACCAGTGAATAGAGCTTTAGCGTATAGTGATAAAATTAAATATTCGGTTGTTCACATCGGCAAGGATATTGAAAGCTTTAAAGATAAAAAAATAGTTATTGCGAGTGAGTTGGTAAATAAAGTTTCTGAAGAGTGTAATTTTAAAGATTTTAAAGTATTAAAAGAGTTTGATGGATCGGATTTTAAAAATGTCATTTGTTCTCATCCGTTAAAAAATATGGGCTTTGAGTATGATGTGCCAATGTTAGAGGGGGATTTTGTTACATTAGAACAAGGAACGGGTATTGTTCATGCTGCTCCCAGCCATGGACCAGATGATTTTAATCTATGTTTAAAACATGGAATTAAAGCTTCCGATACAATAAATGATGGCGGCCTATACTCTGATGATGTCCCTCTTTTTTCGGGGCAGCACATTTTTAAGGCAGATAATAAAGTAATAGAAAAATTATTAGAAAACAAAAGTTTATTAGGCAGCGGCACACTTCAACATAGTTTTCCACATTCTTGGAGATCCAAAGCACCTTTAGTTTATAGAGCAACTTCTCAATGGTTTATTTCTATGGAGATGAAAGATTTAAGAAAAAAAGCACTCAAGGCGATTGATGATACAATTTTTTTTCCAGAAAGAGGCAGAGCAAGAATAAGATCTATGATAGAAACAAGACCAGATTGGTGTATTTCAAGGCAAAGAATATGGGGAGTGCCATTACCTTTATTTGTTTCAAAAAAAACAAAAGAACCTTTGAAAGATCTAGATGTAATAAATAATATTGCTAAGATTTATGAAAAAGAAGGTTCTGATTGTTGGTTTACAGATGACCCACAAAAATTTCTAGGAAAAAAATACAAGAAAGAAGATTATATTAAAACCACTGATATCGTAGAAGTGTGGTTTGATAGTGGAGCCTCTCATAGTTATGTTTTAGAAAAAAGAAAAGATTTAATGTGGCCGGCCTCAATGTACCTAGAAGGTTCAGATCAGCACCGAGGATGGTTTCATTCTTCTTTATTAGAGTCGTGTGGAACTAGAGGTAGAGCTCCGTATAAAAGCATACTAACGCACGGCTTCGTAGTTGATGGAAAAGGTTTAAAAATGTCAAAATCTACAGGAAATGTTATTGCCCCTGAAGAAATATTAAAAAAATATGGAGCAGACATTCTAAGAACTTGGGTTGCGGCATCAGATTATTCAGAAGATTTAAAATTAGATCATTCAATTTTAGAACAACATGCAGAATCATATAGAAAAATTAGAAATACTTTTAGATTTTTACTAGGTAATTTAAAAGATGAAAAAAATAACTTTGATATAAATTCTAAAGATGTGGAAAAATGGCCAGAACTAGAGCGCCTAATGCTACATCAAATTTTTTTATTAAATCAAAATTATGAAAAATATTTTAAAGAGTATAATTTTCATAAACTTTATAAAGAATTAGCTAATTTTTGCTCTTTAGAGCTTTCGGCATTTTATTTTGATATTAGAAAAGATATACTTTATTGTGACGACTTATCATCAACGAGAAGACAAGCATGTATTCATTTATTAGGATTAATTCTAGATCTGTTGTTAAAATGGTTTGCGCCAATATTATCATTTACTACTGAAGAAATTTATCAAATTCTAAATAAGGAAAAAAATTCAAGTATTCATTTACAGAATTTTCCAAAAATTCCCGTTAGTTGGAAAAATGAATATTTATTTGAAAAGTGGAATAAATTTAAAATAATCAAAAAAGTTGTAAATGCAGCAATAGAGGAAAAAAGAGCAACAAAAGATGTCGGTTCAAGTTTAGAGGCTGATGTACAAATTTATTTAAATGAAGAGAATTTAAAAGTAGTTGAAGGATTCAATTTACCTGAAAATTTTATAACTTCAAAAGCAGTGGCAAAAGAAATGATTAACGACAATAATCTTTTTAAATTAAATAGTGATGAAAATATTAAAGTTTTGGTAAAAAAAGCCACGGGGGACAAATGCCCAAGATGTTGGAAAATTTTTCCACATCCATGCAAAAGATGCAATCAACATAAATAATTATTTATGAAAAATTTTTTAATTATTTTAACCACATTTGTCATTGATCGTGCGACCAAAACTTATTTAATAAATCTGCAGGAAGCGGGTACAGAAATTGATTTTTACATACTTTCATTTTTAAATTTTTATTTGGTTTGGAATACGGGTATTGGTTTTGGTCTTGCTTCACTTGAGGCAAATTTGTATTACCATATTTTAACCACACTTATTGTTATAGTTAATTTTGCACTAATTTATTTTCTGTTAAAAGCAAAAGATATGAGCGTGTATTTAATCTCACTAATTATTGGAGGTTCTTTTGGAAATTTGTTTGATAGACTTTATTATTATGCAGTGCCCGACTTTATAGATATTCACATTGGTACGCACCACTGGTTCATATTTAATGTTGCTGACATTTGTATTACAGTTGGTATAACTGGATTAATAATTATTGAGTTTTTAAAAAAAGAGAAGACTTCAAAAAATGTTTAAAAAAGCAATATACATATCTATTTTATTTTTATTTTTAGCGTCATGCGCATCTGTGAAAAGAGGACTTACTGGTACAAAAATGAATAACACAGATGAATTTTTAGTTCAAAAAAAAGATCCACTAATTTTACCTCCAGATTTTGAAGATTTACCAATACCCAATCAAATAAAAAATGAAGAGTTAGAAAAGGAAACTCTTGTATTTAAAAACATGCCTAAAAGTGAAAAAACCACATCATCTCCAGGTTCTACAGAACAATTAATTTTAAATAAAATTAAAACAAAATAATGTTCAATAAAAAATTTTTTTTTCAAAATACAAATATAGCAGCAAAAGATCTAAAAAAGAATATTGCAACAACCAAACAAGTTTTTGATTTACTAAAGCTTGATATTCAGAATTTTGAATTACCCTTATTAACAAGCTTTGAAAAAAGTTATGAATTTGATTTTTCTATAAACATTATAAAAAAATTTTCTAAGTATAAAAATATAATTATAATTGGAATGGGAGGGTCTATCTTGGGGACAAAAAGTATTTACTCTTTTTTTAAAAAAAAAATTAAAAAAAATGTATTTTTCTTTGATAATTTAGATCCAAATTTACAGTCAGCCTATAAAAAAATAAAAAAAATACAAAACTCTTGTTTTATAGTTGTTTCAAAATCAGGGACAACACTAGAAGTTTTAACAAATTTTTTTACAATTTTTTCAAAAAATCTTTTAAAAAATAAACTTATTGTTATTACTGAAAAGAGAATCAGCCCTTTAACAGAATTAGGCAATAAGTTTAAAGCTGAAATAATAGAACATAAAGATTTTATTGGAGGGAGATATTCAGTTTTGTCAGAAGTGGGAATGCTACCCTCTGCACTTATGGGGTTAAAAATTAAAGATTTTAAAAATTTAGATAAATTACTTAAAAATAAATATTTTATTTCATCCTTGATACACAATGTTGCATATATTTATACTTTATCCTCAAAAGGTGTAAAAAATTCAGTTTTATTAAGTTATGATGCAAAGTTAAATGATTTATGTTATTGGTATCAACAGCTTACTGCTGAGAGTTTAGGAAAAAAAGGTAAAGGTATTACCCCTATAGTTTCTTATGTGCCCAAAGATCATCATAGCCTTTTACAGCTTTTTTTAGACGGTCCTAAAGATAAATTTTATACCTTTTTTAATTCCGAAGAAAAATTTGTTAAATATCATGTACCTCAAAATAATCTTTCAAAAGAAACAGAATTTTTAAAAAATAAAAGTCTAGAATCAATTATAAAAGCACAGTCAGATGCAACACAAAAAGTTTTTAAGTTAAAAAAAATACCTTTTAGAAAAATTATATTTAAAAAAAATGATGAACAGGAGCTAGGGTCATGTTTTACTTTCCTAGTATTAGAAACGATTTTGTTAGGTCGGTTAATGAAGATAAACCCCTTCGACCAACCTGCAGTTGAAGATGTTAAAGTAGAAACAAAAAAAATTATTTCAAAGTAATGATTTTGCAAAGACTATTTTTGATATTCCATAAATTTTTTCATCAACCACATCTAACAAATTATTAAAATCGTCATTAGTATTTTTATGTCTGTGAATAATGATTATGCCTTTCTTGTTTAATAACTTGCTGTTTAAAATTAACTTACATATCTCCTCTATATTGTTAGTTTTAAAAGGTGGATCACAAAAGATTAGATCGAATTTAAGATTATAATTACTTTCTTTTTTAATTAGTTCAAGAACATCTCCAGATAGAATTTTTATAAATTGATTTACATTTAATTTGTCAATATTTTTTTTTAAAATTTGTATAACTTCTTCTTTTTTTTCGACAAAACATACACTTTTAGAATCTCTTGACAAACACTCCAGTCCAAAAGAACCAGTGCCAGCATATAAATCTAATACATTTGAGTTTTTTATATCAAAATTAATTTTTTTTGAATGCAAAAGTAAATTAAAAATACTTTCTCTTGCCAGATCTTTAAGAGGTCTTGTATCTTTATTTTTGGGTGGATATAAATTAAAACCTTTCATCTTGCCAGATATTATTCTCATATGATTATTTATTTTTAACTGCTTTCAACCCTATATCTTTTCTATAGAACCCATAAGTCCAGTTTAATCGTTCTAAGCAGGCTAAAGATTTTTCTCTAGCTTCATCTATATTTTTTGCTGAAGAGGTTATATTTAATACTCTACCTCCATTTGAATAAATTTTATTTTTTTTTTTGTAAGTCCCGGCGTGAAATATTTGAGTACCCTTACCTGGTTTAAAATTATTTAAATTTTTAATTTCCTTATCTTTAATGTACGTAAAAGGATAACCATTAGCACACAAAACAAAAGTAACTAATTTCTTTTTACTCCATTCAATTTTTAAATTAGCTACTTTATTTTGAGTTGCATAATCTATAATTTTTACTAGATCTGTTTCTAACCCCATCATTAGTACCTGGCATTCTGGATCTCCCATTCTTATATTGTACTCAATTAAGTAAGGCTCGTTATCTCTTATCATTAATCCCGCATATAAAAAACCTTGATATGGATGCCCTAATTTTTTCATTGCATTAATAGTGGGTTCAATAATTTTATGATTTATTTTTTTTTCTAACTCACTAGTAAATAAAACTGCAGGTGAATAAGCTCCCATACCACCTGTATTTGGACCTGTATCATTTTCCCCAACTCTTTTATGGTCTTGCGCAGTTCCAAAAAATTTATATGAATTTTTATCTACAATTACAAAATAACTTAACTCTTCACCTTTCATAAATTCTTCAAGTACTACTTTACTAGAAGATTTAAATTTTCCATCTAGAATTTGTTTCGTATTTTTTAAAGCTTCTGGTTTAGAGCTGCATACCGTTACGCCTTTTCCAGCGGCCAGACCATCAGCTTTAACCACGATTGGAGATCCATTTTTTTCAATAAAACTAGAAGCATCATCAAAGTTATCAAAAATACCAAAGTTTGCAGTTGGTATATTATTTTTCTTGCATAAATTTTTCATAAAAGCTTTTGAACCTTCAAGTTGTGAAGCAAACTTATCCGGGCCGAAAACTCTAATTTTTTTTTCTTCTAAATAATCTACAATTCCTTCTACTAAAGGCTGTTCAGGACCAACAATAACTAGGTCAATGTTATGTTTCTTAATTATATTGTAAATTGCAGAAAAATTAGAGATTTCTTCTTTGATATTAATGGCTATTTTTTGAGTGCCCGCATTTCCAGGAATACAAATTAAATTTTTTATTTTGGGTGACTGCTTTAATTTATAGCAAATTGCATGTTCCCGGCCACCACTTCCTATTACTGCTAAGTTCATATATTATAGATATATTAATAAACGAATATACATGAATTTAAATAAAGCAAAACTGAAATTTAATCCAAACAATTTCGAAGTTATTGAAGAAGGAGATTATGTAGTTTGTGCAGTTTCAGGAAAAAAGATTGATCTTAACAAATTAACCTATTGGAATATTGAATTTCAAGAAGCTTATTTTTCACCAAAAGAAGCCCAGCAAAGATACGAAGAAATAAATAAAAAATGAGAATTTTAATAAGTTTGATATTTTTTATTTTCGCAACCTCTAGTTTTGCCACTACATTTGAAGGAAAATTTATACAGGGATCTTTTATTCTTGGAAAAACGGATCCAGGTGATGAGATATTAATTGATAAAAAAAAAGTAAACGTTACTTCTGAAGGGTATTTTGTCTTTGGCTTAGGCAGAGACAGAAATAATGATGTTGTGATAACGATAAATAAAAAAAAAATTATAAAAAAAGTTTTAAAAAGAGAATTTAAAATTCAAAAAATAGATGGATTAGATAAAAAAAAAGTAACACCGCCAGAAAAAGATTACGCAAGAATAAAAAAAGAAAATAAAATGATAGCAAATGCTAGAACCACAGATAGTAATTTAACATTTTTTTCAAAAAAATTTATCATTCCAATAGACAATGCTATCATCACAGGCGTTTATGGAAGCCAAAGAATTTTAAATGGAAAACCAAAGTGGCCACACTACGGATTGGATTTTGCAGCGGATGAAGGCACAGAAATTAAAGCAATGTTGGACGGAACAGTTGTTTTAGCTGAGTCTGATTTGTTTTATACAGGAGGAACTTTAATATTTGATCATGGTCATGGTATCACAACTCTATATATGCATATGAAAAAAATATTACCAAAGAAAGGACAAAAGGTAAAACAAGGAGATGTTATTGGAACAGTTGGATCAACCGGAAGAGCTACTGGTGCACATCTAGATGTAAGACTTAACTGGTTCGATGTGCGATTAGATCCAGCAACTGTGCTTGATATTAAAAAATAAATTTATATAAAATCTTTACCAGCATTTAAAAACATGCATTTTTCACAACTTTTGTTTATTTGAGGAACGCTTTCCGAGTCTAACGTTTGTTTCATTTCAACAATTTTTTTATCTATCCAAGAAGTATTTGTTTGATATGGAACTAAAGTTATAGTGAAATTTAGTTTACTGTTAAAATTTTCATAATTTCTATCTCCATTGCATACATAAAAATAAACAGTGTCTGATACTTTAAAATTCATTTTTCTTAAAATATGAACATAAATATCCATCTGTATTTTATAACCTTGGTGATAGATATTGTTTAAATAACTTTTAGTTTCCACAGGCCTGCTATTTGATTGGGCTTTATAGTCAACAATGACTAATTCTTTTTTATCTGGGTCAAACCACACATCATCAACTCCACCATGAATTTCTATGTTAGTATTTGTGTCTAAAAAAGAAATTCCACCACTTAGAGCATTTCTCCAATGGTTAATTTTTTCATGTTCAAAAGGCACGAATTTCAGCTTATTTTTTTTAATAAATGTGTGTGGTTCTTGTTTTTTTCTAAATTCATCAAATTCCTTCTTTAACAACTCATCAACAGCAGAATTTAATGACCATCCTGGCATACTTGGATCTTTCAATCCTTTAACTCTATCCAGATAAAAGCATCTTTTACATTCTAGAAAATTACTAAATTTAGATCTGCTTATTTTAAAAATTGTATTGATTCCTTTTTTATAAATACTGCCTTTACGCGTTCTAAGCGGATTAACCTCCGATATTTCTCCTTTAGAATTTCTTTTTAAACCCATAGTTATTTCCAACGATTGTGAGACCAGATCCATTGGTTAGGGTTTAGAATTACCATTTTTTCCAGGTTTTGATTAATTTTAAGTATAATATTTTTTGTATCTTGCTCGTTGTTACCCGTTTTATCAATTTTATAAGGGCTACTAATAGTCATCTCAAAATTAATATTATCTATTCTTTTTAAAAACACAGGAACTAATTCACAATTATATCTCAAAGCAAGCTGAGCGGGAATAGTCGTGGTAAATGCGGGTTTGCTAAAAAAAGAAATTTTTTGACCTTCAGTAACTCTTTGATCCATCATTAAGGCTATACTATAGCCGTCTTTAATTTTCCCAATTATTTCTCTCACACCCATCCGTCCTTTAGGAATTTGAGTTGGACAAATATATTTTATTCTTAAATATTCCATTAAAGGATTTAAAAAAAAATTATTTAAAGGCCTGTAAATTGCAGCAGTTTTTATTCCCGATTTATCTAACTCCATTGCCATTAGTTCAAAATTAGCAAAGTGGCCAGAGTAAAAAATTACTGGTTTACCTAATTTTTTAATTTGATCTAAATATTTTGTTCCATTGATTTTAATATGACCATTTTTAATTTTATTAAATTTAAAATCTTTTAAAAAAACATATTCTGCAAAAATTCTTCCTATGTTCGACCACATTTCTTTAATTATTTTTTCTTGTTTATTCTCACTGATGTTTCCTAGTGCGGTTTTTAAATTTTCTTTAATTATTTTCTTTGACCTAAAAAAAGGCCCCAAAGATTTTCCTAATATACTTCCAATATTTGATGCGTTTTTGATACCAACCAATTTAAATATACAAAATAAAGATATTACAATTATAAATTCAAAGAAATATTTAATAATTTTCATATATATTTTTTAATTTCTTCAATAAACTGGTTTTTATTCTCCATTACAACTTTTATTTTTAAATAGTTAATAGTGCTTTTGTGCTTTTTATCAATCCTAAAATAATCCTTTTCAGTAGTTAATAAGATAGCACTTTCCCTTTTTGCTTTTTCTATAAGATCTTCTAATTCAATATTAGAATATTTATAATGATCAGGAAAATCTATTTGTTTTATTAAGTTTAAACTATTTTTTTTTAGTAGGTCAAAGAAGTTTTGAGGATTTCCGATTCCTGCAAAACTTATTATTTTTTTATTTTTAAAATCATGTATATTAGTAGCTTCATATTTTATATAAAAAATTTTTATTAACTTATTATTTTTAAATATTTTATTTTCAATTTTAATATTTTTTTTACCATTAATAATAACAATGTTTGCTCTAGCTAGCGCAGAAAAACTTTCTCTTAATGGCCCGGCAGGAATTATTAAGCCATTACCAACCCACTGTTTTTCATGAAAACATATGATAGATAATTTTTTTTTAATTGATTGATCTTGAAACCCATCATCCAGGATTGCGACATTAAATTTTTTTTCAATAGCTTTAGACAAAGCTATTGTTCTATTTTTGCCCAAAACAAGAGCGCCATTATTTTTTAATAAATCTATTTCATCTCGGTGAGAATTGTAGTCTTTTCTAACAAAGCAGGGATTTTTACTTAAATTTTTTAAAATATCAAATAGTTCAATACAAAAAGGAGTTTTCCCGGTCCCGCCCAGATATATGTTTCCTATGCATATAATAGGAATAGAAAAAACTTTTTTTTTACCAAAAACGTTTTTTAAAAAAGTTAATAATTTAACTAAAAGAGAAATTGGAAAAAGAAGAATAGCACAAATTGAAATTTTATCCTTATCCCAGAACTTGGGTTTCAATAATTTCATTTTAAATATTTATATATGTTTTTATTTCTTTCATGACATTATTAAGTATAGTTATACCGTAATTGTTAATTTTTTTTATAGACTCCGTATTTTCTAGATCATTATTATTAAATTCTTTTACCAACGCTTGTCGCAAATCGTTCTCATTATTTATTTCATTTGAAACCATTAAAGATTTTAACAAGTCATAAATTTCAACAAAATTTTTTATGTTTGGCCCGTGCAATATTTTACAACCCAGTCTTGAAGCTTCAATAGGATTTTGCCCACCATGTTCTATCAGTGACCCTCCTAAAAAAACACTTTTGGTTATTTCAAAGAATTTTGGAGCCTCTCCATACGCGTCTACTAATAAAATATCTGTTTTGTTGTTCATTTTATTTATGTCGCTATATAAAATTACATTAAGATTCAAACCACGCAATTGTTTTGCAATTTCATTTATCCTATTCACGTGTCTTGGTATTATAATTGTTAAAATATTTTGATAATCTTTTTTTAAATCAACGTGAACTTTTCCACAAAATATTTCCTCAGAAGAGTGAGTGCTGGAAGCACACCAAACTTTTCGATTATTTATTTTATTTAAAAAATCAGAATTTAACTTATTATTAATATTTGATTTGGTTGCTGAAAATTTAAGATTACCATAGTTTTTAATATTTTTAGCACCTAAAATTTTTAGGTAGTCCTCACTTTCTTTGCTTGATGGTAAACATAAATCAAATTTTCCGAATACTTCTTTTGAGAAAGAATTAAAATACTTCCATCTAGAAAAGCTTTTTTTTGTTATTCTTCCATTAATAAGGAGCAAAGGTATACTTCTTTCTTTTATTTGAAAAATTAAGTTTGGCCAAATTTCAGAATCTATAAAAATAGATAAATTAGGAGACCAATGATTTAAAAATTGATTTACGTAATTCGGAATATCCAAGGGCAAAAATTGGTGAGTTATTTTTTTATTTTGAACAAGTTTATCTTGTAAAACTTTTGCGGAACTAAGCGTTACAGAAGTTATAAGGATTTTATTAACTTTTGTGTCTTGCTCAAGGTTTTGAACTAGTGGCAAAATACTTAAACACTCCCCAACACTTGCGGCATGAAACCAAACCAAAAATCCGTTACCTCTTTGTTTCTTTATTATAGATAACTTTTCTTTATATCTACTTGTGTCTTCTTTTTTTTTTAATTTTCTTAAAAGTAAAAAAATATTAGCAAATGGGTAAAAAAGGTATGTTAAAATTTTATACCACCGATACATATATTAATTCGAACTTAATTGTTTGCTATATAAATTTTTATATATAGATGAATTCTTTAGCAATTCATCATGAGTGCCAGACTCAACCAATTGCCCTTTATCAATAATAATAATTTTATCTGCTCTAATTATCGTTGATAATCTATGTGCAATTACTAATGTAGTCCTATTTTTAGTTAAGTTAATAATAGCATTTTGAACTTTTTCTTCCGAGTCTGCATCAAGTGATGAAGTTGCTTCGTCTAAAAGAATTATTGGTGCATTTTTTAATATAGCTCTCGCAATGGATATTCTCTGCTTTTGACCACCAGATAACCTTACTCCGTTTTCTCCAATTATAGTTTCATATGACTGGGGTAATTTTTCTATAAATTCTGATGCAGCAGCAAAATCACAAGCTTTTTTAATTTCTTCATTTGCAGAATCCATTTTTGCATATGCAATATTTGCATACACTGTGTCATCAAATAGTATTATGTCTTGACTAACTAAAGAGATATTTTTTCTTAGAGTTGACAAAGAAACATCATGTATACTCTGTTCATCTATCATTATTTTTCCTTCACTAGGATCATAAAATCTTGGAATCAAATTTATAATTGTACTTTTGCCCGCGCCACTATGCCCCACAAAAGCCGTTGTGCTTCCCCCGGTTATTGAAAAATTAATATCTTTGACAGCTTTTTCGTTACCAGAAGGATATGAAAAGCTTACATTTTTAAAGTCTATATTAGATTTATTAATTTTTAACTCTGGAGCACCTTCCAATTCTTTTATACTTATATTGGTATCTATAACTCCGAACACTCTTTTAGCAGCAGCAGCACCTTGATAGAAAAGCATATTAATTGACGCTAAGGAGCGAATCGGTTGATAGGAGAGCATCATTGCAGTTAAAAATGAAAAAAAGTTATTAATTTCAATCTCTCCTGCCCATACCATAAGCCCAGTATAATAAATAAAGCCAGCAATTATAAAACCAGTCATAATTTCCATTATTGGAGTAGCTCTTATTAAAACAGAACTAATCTTAATTTGTTTTTCCATGTGTTTTTTTAACATCCGTGAAGCTTTTCCATACTCAAATTTTTCTTGTTGGTATATTTTTATCATTTTAGAAGCTTTAATAATTTCTGATAAAATTTTACTTAAGTCTCCCGAAACATCTGCACTTTCAGATGTTACTTTACCTATTCTTTTGCCAAGGGACTTTGCAACAATTGCAGCAAAAGGCATCATAATTAATGCAAAAAATGCAAGCTTCCAATTTTGGTAAAACATTAAACTTAATAAAACAATTAAAGTTAACGAATCCTTCATTAGGTTTAAGACGCCCGTTCCCACCATACCGCCAACTATACCAACGTCATAAAGAAAATGAGATATATATTTTCCCGAATGTTTTGATTCTATAACACCTGTGTCTGAATTTAAAACTACAGAAGCCATTTCGGTTCCAAGTTTTTTTACAATTTTTTGAGCTACAACAATAAGAATCATCCTTGAAAAATATAGTGATAATCCTTTTACAGAAAATGAAATTATAATAGCCACAGGTATTAAAAAAAGCATTGTATTATTTTTTTCAATAAAAATTTTTTTAATTGCAGGGTCTAGCAACCAGGCTATACCTGCAGTTCCACCCGCTACACCAAAAGACAAAAGAAGAGCCAGTAATATTTTTGAAAGGTGTTCCTTTATATAAAATTTATATAGACGTTTTACTATTATTCTTAGTTCTGAAAATTTCATAAAATTGAAAATGAATAAATAAACAAATGAATGAATAAACCGGTCAAATTATTAATTTTAAAAGCGCGAAGATATGATTGTGGTTTATTTTTTTTAAAGATCTTTAATTGATAAAATAAAGTTAAGATAAAAAATATTGACAATATAATAATATATTTATCTACATTTAACACAATACACAAACCCAATATTAGAAAAATACACAAGCTGTAGCAAATGCCAACAAATACTCTTGCATTTTTTTTAAACTTAATTGCTGTTGATTTAACACCAATAATTTCATCATCTTTAATATCTTGGAATCCATAAATCGTGTCATAGCCAAGTGTCCAAAATATGGCTGCTAAATACAAAATGATTACTTCTGCAGAAATCGTTCCTGTTATTGATGTCCAACCCATAACTATTCCCCAGTTAAAAGTGAGTCCTAAAAATAATTGAGGCCAATAAGTAATTCTTTTCATAAATGGATATGTGAAAGCTAAAGTCATCGAGCTCATACCAAGAAATATTGTAAGCCAATTAAATTGCAAAAGAACCGCCAATGCAAGCAAGCAAAGTATTATCACATATGTAAAAGCCATTGTTATAGAAATTTTTTTTGAGGCAATTGGTCGTCCTTGAGTCCTTTTAACTTTTTTATCTAAATCTCTATCGATAATATCGTTAAAAATACATCCAGCGCTTCTCATTAAGACGGAGCCTAAAAAGAATAATATTAAATATCTAAAATATAAAATGGTTTCTGGATTAAAATAGTATGCAAGAGCAAGACCCCACGTGCATGGCCAAAATAAAAGCATAAAACCAATTGGTTTATTTAATCTAGTTAAATCTATGAAAATTTTTATATGTTTCATTTGATACCTGGGCCGTAAATAACAAATGGCGAATTTATAATCAATGAGTTTCGCGTGAATATTAATGTAGATTAAGGAATTATAATTGCTGATCCCATAATTTTTCTAGATTCCAAGTCTTTGTGTGCTTGAATAACTTCATCTAATCTATATTTTTTGAATATATCTATTTTAATTTGACCTAATTTGATTTTTTTGAACATTATATTGGCGCCTTCTTTTAATTCATCTTGTGTGCCTAAGTAGTGCATCATAGATGGTCTTGTAAAATAAAGTCCTTTAGGTTGTATACTTTTTTTAACATCTATGTCTTTAAGTGATCCAGAGGCATTTCCAAAAGAAACCATCATTCCTCTAGTTTGCAAACATTCAATTGATTTATGAAATGTATTTTTTCCTACCCCATCGTAAACTACAGGAACACCTTTTCCTTTAGTAAACTCTAGGACCTTTTTTGCAAAATCATCTTTTGAGTAATTTATTACGAGATCACAACCATTCTTTTTTGCTATACTAATTTTTTCATCAGAGCCAACTGTTCCAATAACTTTGCATCCTAAGCTTTTTGCCCATTGACAAAAAATTTGTCCTACACCACCTGCGGCTGCATGAAACAATATAGTTTCACTCGAAGAGACAGGATATGTTTTGTAAAGCAAATAATATGTTGTTAAACCTTTTGTCATTAATGTAGCCACAACCTCAAGAGCAATACCGCTAGGTACTCTTACTAAATTTTTTGTAGGGTAGTTTCTTTTTGTCGAGTATGCGCCAAGAGGCGCTCCAGAATAAGCAACACTATCTCCAATTGAAAAATTTTTTACTTTTTGTCCTACTTCTTTTATTACCCCAACGCCTTCTACACCTATGCCAGATGGCAATTCGATGGGATATAAACCTGAACGATGATAAGTGTCTATAAAATTTAAAGCTATTGCTTTATGCTCAATAGTAACTTCTTCTGGAGCTGGTTTTTCCAAACTAATAGTTTCTAGTTTTAAAACTTCTGGTCCACCAGTTTTTTCAATTTTTACAATTCTTGTCATTTTTTTACGAAGTTTCCACTATGATAATCTTCAACAGCCTGAAGAATTTCTTGTTTAGTATTCATAACAAATGGTCCGCCTCTAGCTATAGGTTCACCTATTGGTTTTCCAGATACTAATAAAAATTTTGACTTAGTGATACCTTTAATTTTTAGTTTTTCACCTTTTGTAAGAAGTATTAAAGTAGAACCATTAACTTTATCATGGTTTTTATCACCAATTTTTATTTCGCCCTCAATTAAATAAACAAAAGAATTATGAGTAGAAGGGAGATCAAAATTAAACTCTTTACTTATTTCAAGCTCGACATCAAAATATACTGGCTCAACATTGTGATCTTTAACAGGACCTTCGGCATCACCAAATTTTCCAGCAATAGTTTTTATTTTTTTATCTAAATCTTTGTGAACTTGCATTTGTTTAGAGTCTATGTAGATGTATTCAGGTTTATTCATTTTTAGTTTTGCAGGCATATTTATCCATAATTGGAAACCATGAAGCTTGCCTTCAGTCATTGCGGGCATTTCAGAGTGAATTATACCACCACCGGTTTTCATCCACTGCACATCACCTGCGGACATTCTTCCTTTTGCACCAGTGCTATCCTCATGTTCAAACTCTCCAGCTAGCATATAGGTTACAGTTTCAATTCCTCTATGAGGGTGAGGAGGAAAGCCTCCGATATAATCATCTTTATTTTCCGACCCAAATTCATCTAACATCAAAAAGGGATCGAAATAATTAGGTTCTACACCAATACTTCTTTTTAGTTTAACGCCCGCTCCATCAGAAGCTGTTATTGGATCAATAATTTTACTTACTTCAATGCTTTTCATGAACTTATGTAAGTTAAAGTTTACCGGTTACCTTTTATTAAAAAATACAACCCAATCATAAAAAGAAATATTTGCTCACTAGTAAATAATTTTGTTGTGATAAACCAATCTCTATGAGCAAAAATAAATGCATTTGTCATAACAACAACAATTGTCAATGCGCTTGCTCTTGTTATTAGATTACCAATAGGACCTTTTATAAAGCCACCAATAATTAAAAATAATCCAGACCCAAATTCTGCTAGAGCGACCAAAGAAGCAAGAAAAGGAGAAAAACCAAAGTAATTTATTAAAGATTCTGGAGGTAATGGAAATTTGCTAAATCCATGAATACCAAACGCAATACCCAGTCCAAATCTTATTAACCAGGGTGATAGAAACTGTATATTTGTGAAAATTTTATTAATACGATTATCTAAGTTTTCCATATTTCCTTTTTCAATTATTTGTTATGTGAACCATCGCAGAATGGTTGGTCAGCAGTTTGTTTGCAAGCGCAAAAAAACATTTTTTTTGTTTCAGTAGCTTTATATATAACAGGTTTAAATTCTGAGCCCTTGTGAGAATTGTCACAAAAGGGTTGTTTTTTACTTAAACCACAAGAACACCATGCATAATTTTTTCCTTCTACTACATCAATCCCAATTGGTTCATTACCAGCTTTTTTTCCTCTAATCATTTTTTCTCCATTATTTTTTGTTTAATTGACTTCTATGTAGAGACTTGTTAATGATATTGCAATTACGCATTATAATCATACTAGTATATAAAAACATACCATGAAAGATATAATAGATTGTCCAGCAGAAAGAGCCGTTTATTTTATCGGTGGTAAATGGAAAATTAGAATTTTGTTTAACTTATCAAGTAAAAATAAAGTTAGATTTGGCGAGTTAAAAAGAAATTTAAAAACTATAACTCAACAGATGTTATCTAAACAACTTAAAGAATTAGAACAAGATGGAATAGTTAATAGAAAGGTTCATCAAATAGTTCCACCAAAAGTAGAGTATTCTCTAACAGAATTTGGAAATTCACTTATACCGATATTAAGATCTTTTTCTGATTGGAATAAAAGAAATTCACGAACTATTTCATTTAAACTTAATAAGAATTTTGTAGAAGATAGAATTAGATAATTTTAAGAAGTTCTTCTAAATTATTAATAACATGCTTTGGTTTGTAACTTAATTTATCAAATACTTTATTGAAGCGATTAACCCACACGGCGTTATAACCAAAAATTCCACCCCCAGAAACATCCCAAGTATTTGAGCTAATAAAACAAATATTTTCAGGTTTGCAGTCGTATTTTTTGGTGGGCATTTTATAAACTCTTGCATCAGGTTTATAAATTCCAACAGATTCAATTGAAAAAATATCATCAAAATAATTTTGAATATTATTACTTTCAACTAATCTCTCTAGAAGATCTGGAGTTCCATTCGACAGAATAGCTATTTTAATTCTTTTAGCTTTAAGTCTTTCCAAGCATTCTTTAACCTCAGAGTAGGGACTAAGTTTTTTGTATAAGTCTAATAATTCATTTTTCATTTCTTTTTTAATTTTAAAAGTTTCCATGGTGTGATCTAAAGAGTCTTCGGTAATCTCCCAAAAGTTCTTATGTTTTTTCATAAGACTTCTTAGCCAAGTATATTCAAGCTGAGTAGTCCGCCAAGCATTTGCAAAACCTTCCCATTTACTTCCAAGTTTTTCTTTACATTTTGAGGCGGCAGAATTTACATCAAATAGAGTCCCGTATGCATCAAACACACAGGCTTTGATATTTTCTATTTTCATAACAAATCTTTTAATTTTTTAACTTCACCAATTTTAAATATAATTGCATCTTCTTTTTTAAAACCATATTTTTCTGCGCTTGCTTTAAAACGAACAGGTGGCTCCATAATTGGTTCAAGCGATAGTACAACTGTTCCCCAATGCATGCCAATCACTTTTTTACTTTTTAAATCTTGGCCAATATTTAATGCCTCTTCAGGGTTTGTATGGTAAATAGACTTATCTTTTTTTGGTGCCATAGGATAAAAATTATAGGCTCCTATATTAATAAAAGTTAAATCGATAGGACCATATTTTTCTCCTAACTCTTTATAAATATTTCCATAACCCGTATCACAAGCAAACAATATTTTTTTATCTTTATATTCTATTAAAAAATTACCCCATAATGTTTTGTTGGTGTCCCAAAGGCTTCTTTTGGACCAGTGAACCGCAGGTACAAAAGTAATTTTTAAATCATTTACTTTTATTTCGTCATACCAATCCATTTCATTTACGTCTCTGAAACCATTTCTTGTAAAATATTTTCCAAGTTTAAGAGGAGCTAAAACTTTCGCTTTTTTGTAAGGAAATCTTTGTATGGTTCTAGTGCTTAAGTGATCGTAATGATTATGCGTTAATAAAAATAAATTTACCTCAGGAATCTCTTTTAGATTAATTGCGGGGTCTACAAATCTTTTAGGACCAAAGATTAAAGGTCCCATATTTTTTTCAAAAACAGGATCTGTAATGATAGTAGTATTGCCAAGTTTAATTATAAATGTAGCATGCCCTATCCAGGCTATATAATCTTCATTTTTATAATTCTTAATATTTTCTAAAACTTCTTTTCTATTAATGACATGTGATGGCGGCACATTCATATCAAGTTTTTTTTTCTCTTCTTTAAATACCTTAAAGTTCCAATTAAAAGAAGAATCCCTAACAGGAGAACCTTCAGGATTTCTAAAGGACCCGTCAGGCAAATGATGATAAGGTAAATCTTTCATAGTTTTTGCAAAAGTATTATAATTAAATGAAAACAAAATAACTAATAATGATATTAAAAATTTTTTCTTCATGAAT
>CAJQSJ010000060.1 GCA_905612535.1 uncultured Pelagibacteraceae bacterium
TTTGACCATCTGATCCAGCCGCTTGTAATAAATGACAAACGCCACATTGGGCTTTATTGTTATAAATCTCTAAACCTAAGATCATCTTTTCATCAGCAAAAGAACTTTTTGTAAAAAAAAATAAAACTAAAATGACTAGGTTTTTTGTCATTTAATAAATCTATATTGCTTTTGGAGGTATCGTTTTGGGCGCATTCATACGTTTGCTTATTTGTCTTCTTATATAAGAAACCGCAACACCAAAAAATAAAGCTATAAAAATAATTATTCATTATAAAGGCAAAGTTATTACTAAAAAAGAAACAGAAAAAAATCCAAAGTATGATAACGACAAAGCAATTTATTTATTTAATTTAAATAAGCAATATGATTTGGATGGAGATTTTGAATATAACGAGGCAAGATTAATCAATCATTCTTGCAATCCCAATTGTGAAGTAGGTGGCAAAGGTTTGAAACTATGGATATTTGCTTTGAAAGATATAAAAATAGGAGAAGAACTTTCTTACGACTATGGATTCGGCTATGACAAAGATTATAAGCAATTTGTCTGTAAGTGTGGTTCAAAGAATTGCGCTGGATATATTGTTAGAGAAGGATCGAGATGGAGAATTAAGAAAGTTAAATCTGTTTCAGTTTCGAGATAGCGTTTAAATGAGATGTTTTTGTTTCACAACATCCGCCTAAAATTGTAGCTCCATTAGAAACCATTCTTTTAGAAAAATCACAAAATTTTTCAGCTGTAACATCATTTCTGCTACCTAAAATAGAGATTGGATTAGCTCCAAATCCATCTTCATCGACTTTAATAATCTTATCAACTGGCAAAGGTTCTTCTTTCCAAAGATTTGCTTTAAAACCAAAAGGTATTTCCAATGTTTTAATCTCGTTAACAGTGTTTTCTATAATTTCAGGAGAAACACATGCCCCAATTAAACCTAACCAATTATCACTTTTACATTCTCTAACCATTTTAGTTATGGTTTCACCAGAGGGAAGTTTTCCGTTCTTTTTAATATGAACTCCAACTAAAACCGGCAGATTCATTGAATCAATCACATTTAATGCTATTTCAATTTCTCTAATACTAGACAAAACATCTAAGTAAAAAAAATCAACAAAAGGTTTTAATAAATTAGCTTGGTCAAAAAAACCTTTTTTAATTAAATTTTTGTCTCCTCTATCTGCAGCGTAGGTGTCGCTTTGAGGTGGTAGACTTGCTGCAATAAAGATATTTTTTTTTGAAATTTTTTTTGCTTTTAAAGCAAGTTCACCTGCTTTTTCATTAGCAAAATTAAAATGCTCTTCTACATTATTCTCTATCATTCTTTTTCTTCTTGCACAAAAATTATTTGTAACAATCACGTCAACTCCAGAATTAATAAAATCTAAATGTGTATCAATTATTAATTTGTGATATTTTTCATTTACTAGAGCTGTAGCAGACCATAACGAACCTTTTGCTTTTAAACCTTTTGCAAGCAGAGCTTGACCCATCCCGCCATCTAAAATTCTTACTTTAGAAAAATAATTAATATCCATACTGGTGTTATACTAGCGCGATTATAAAAAAAATATAACTAAGCACTTCTATAAAGTTTAGTCATTACAAATTCTTTATGACCCAATGCTTCTGCACATGTTAATCTACCATTAGCTACTCTTATTGTAGATTTAATTAATTCATCACCAGCTTGCGACATGTTCATCTCACGTGTGAGTATTTTTGAAACATCACAATCAATATGTTCACCCATGCCTTTAACAGTTATAGGATTAGCTGTTAATTTAATAACAGGCTCAATAGGATTTCCTACAATGTTACCCTGACCGGTGGGAAATAAATGAATATTAAAACCCGCTGCTGCTTGAAGCGTTACACATTCTGCTGCTGCAGATGAAGTGTCCATAAAGTATAAACCTTTTCCTTTAGTAGGTTCTTCTCCCGGCTCTAATACATCTATAAATTTACATGATCCAATTTTTTGAAAATTTCCAAATGCTTTTTCCTCAATTGTCGTAAGGCCACCTGCAATATTTCCTGCAGTCGGTTGACTTTCTGAAAGATCATCAGTTGCTTCTTTAAGTATAAAGTTATTATAAGAGTTCCATACTTTCATGAATTTCTTAGAAGCCTCTGGTGTAGCGCCTCTCTTAGCGCAAACTGTTTCAGCTCCTGTAAGTTCAGATGTTTCCCCAAAACATAAATGAACTCCTAATGGCTCTAATTTATCCATTAAATTTCCAACCGTTGGATTTGCGGCTAATCCAGAAGTTGTGTCAGATTCTCCACACTTAACTGATATCCATAAATCACTTAAAGGACATTCTTCTCTTTGTTTTTCAGATGCCCACATTACAAATTCTTGAGCTTTTCTTGACGCTTTCATAACAGTGCCAATATCTCCAGTGCGTTCAATATGAAAACCTTCGACAGGCTTTCCTGTTTTGGCAATTCCATCAACTATTTTTTTTGTCCATTTGGGTTCAATGCCTACAACTATTACTGCAGCAACATTTGGATTGCTTCCGGTTCCAATCATTGTTCTAAAGTGTAATTCTAAATCAGCACCAAATTGTAGTCTTCCATAAGAGTGAGGTAACGCAATTGTACCTTTAATATTATTTGCAACAGATTCGGCACACGCATTTGAAATATCATCTACCGGAAGAATGATTACATGATTTCTTGTACCAGCTCTGCCATTTTCTCTTTTATAACCTAAAAAACTTTTTGGAATTTCCATATTTTCACCACTTCTTAGTTTTAACATTATGAACGTGAACGTGATCACCTTTTTTTATTGGTTTAATAACTTTACCAATATCGTGACCATATTTTAGTATTGTGTCACCTTTCTTAAAATCTTGTAGAGCTATTTTGTGACCTAATGGAATTTCGTTAATTGAAGTTATTGTAATACTTTTATCATTTTCCATAATCCAACCGTTGCATGTTTGTTTTTTTATAATTTTATCAATAACAACTACTGCAACATTGTCTTTTTCGTCATGAATTATTAAATCTGTTTGAGGCATTTTTTCTTACTGGATATAGACCTAAATTTGATATAATTAAAGAAGGTTTTTTAAAATAAGATAAAAAAAAGACTAAACTATGAAAAAATTTATTTAAAAAAAGTTTTTTATGACAAAAATGACAACAGAAGAAGCTTTTGTAAAGGTTTTGCAAATGCACGGAATACAAAATGCCTTTGGGATTATTGGGTCAGCTTTCATGCCTATTTCGGACATATTTCCAAAAGCAGGTATTACTTTTTGGGATGTTGCCCATGAATCAAATGGAGGTTTAATAGCAGACGGTTACACAAGATCGACTGGGAAAATGTCAATGGTCATAGCTCAAAATGGACCAGGAATTACAGGTTTGGTTACCCCTATAAAAACAGCTTACTGGAATCATACTCCATTACTGCTTGTAACTCCACAGGCAGCAAACAAAACAATGGGACAAGGTGGATTTCAAGAAGTTGAACAAATGAATTTATTTAAAGATATGGTTTGTTACCAAGAAGAAGTTAGAGATCCTTCAAGAATGGCAGAGGTTTTGAATAGAGTAATAGAAAAAGCAATTAGAGGATCAGCTCCAGCACAAATTAATGTACCTAGAGATTACTGGACCCAAATAATCGATATTGAATTACCTCCAATTGTAAGATTAGAAAAACAAGCGGGTGGAGTAGATGCAATCAGCAAAGCTGCAAAATTATTATCAGACGCTAAGTTTCCAGTTATTTTATCAGGAGCTGGAGTTGTTATCGGAGGAGCAATAGAAGACTGCAAAAAACTTGCAGAAAAATTAGATTCACCTGTTTGCTCTGGATATCAACATAACGATAGTTTTCCAGGAAGCCATCCCTTAGCAGTTGGACCTTTAGGATATAATGGATCTAAAGCAGCTATGGAATTAATATCTAAGGCTGATGTAGTTTTAGCTCTTGGAACAAGATTAAATCCTTTTTCAACTTTGCCAGGATATGGAATGGACTATTGGCCAAAAAATGCAAACATTATTCAAGTTGATATGAATTCAGACAGAATTGGACTTACGAAGAAAGTAACGGTAGGTATATGTGGAGACTCAAAATTAGTTGCCCAACAATTATTAACTAAATTATCTTTTAATGCTGGAGATACAGACAGACAAAAACGAAAAGATTTAATCCACCAAACAAAATCTTCTTGGTTGCAAAAATTATCAAGCTTAGATCATGAAGATGATGACAAAGGAACAGTTTGGAATAAAGAAGCGAGAGAAAGAGATAAAGATAGAATGTCACCACGACAAGCGTGGAGAGCAATCCAGGCTGGTCTGCCAGACGATGTTATTATATCAAGCGACATAGGAAATAATTGTGCTATTGGAAACGCATACCCAACGTTTGAAAAAGGAAGAAAATATTTAGCTCCGGGTTTATTTGGCCCATGTGGTTACGGCTTTCCATCTATCTTAGGCGCTAAAATTGGATGCCCAAATACTCCTGTAATTGGATTTGCTGGTGATGGAGCATTTGGTATTAGTATGAATGAAATGAGTTCATGTGCAAGAAAAGAGTGGCCAGCTATTGCAATGGTAATCTTTAGAAATTATCAGTGGGGGGCAGAAAAAAGAAATTCTATTTTATGGTTTGATGATAATTTTATTGGAACTGAGTTAGATCCTAAACTAAGTTATGCAAAAGTTGCTGACGCTTGTGGTTTAAAAGGTGTAATAGTAAAAACTATGGAGGAAGCAACAAAGGCTATTAAACAATCTTGTGAGGATCAGAAAAAAGGAATTACGACTTTTATTGAAATTATTTTAAATCAAGAGTTGGGCGAACCATTTAGAAGAGATGCAATGAAAAAACCGGTACAAGTTGCAGGTATTGATCCTAAAGACATGAAAGTTCAACAAGTATAAAAATCATTCCTATAGTAAAATTATAAATTCAAAGTTGTCATTTTTTTTATACTTTTGCAAAAAAAACAGCTAAAATGCTAATATAATTTAATTTTTAGACAAAAATAACACTTCAAATCAATTTTATTTTAAGTAATGTCTTCTAATAATTTAATTTATTTGATTTACAATCAACTGCTTTAAATTTTTTAAATTCAAACAACAAAAAATAAGGGAGAATTTCATGAAAAAGTTAATACTAGTTGCCTTGACTGCTACTGCACTTATTGGTGTTACTAGCTCTGCAAATGCAGAATCTATGCTACTACAAGAAAATGACTTTGTTGGAATAACATTCTGGTTAGTTTCTATGAGCTTACTTGCTGCTACAGCCTTTTTCTTTTTTGAAAGAAACACAGTCGCCCCAATCTGGAGAACATCTATAACAGTTGCTGGATTAGTAACTGGCGTAGCGTTCGTTCACTATTTATATATGAGAGGTATTTGGGTTAATACTGGTGAGACACCAACTGTATACAGATATATAGACTGGTTAATTACTATGCCACTTTTAACGATTGAGTTTTATTTAATTCTTACTGTTGTAAAAAAAGTACCCAGATCAATGTTCTGGAGACTTCTAACTGCTTCACTAATTATGTTAATTGGTAGATATATGGGAGAATCAAATATGATAAATGCGGGCTTTGGATTCTTTATAGGAGTGGTTGCGTGGATTTATATTATCTACGAAATCTTTTCTGGACAGACTGCAAAAGCGGCATCAGCAAGCGGAAACAAATCAGTAAAAACTGCTTTCGCTGCAATGAGAATGATTGTTACAGTGGGTTGGGCAATTTATCCATTAGGATATTTGTTTGGTCCAGTAATAGGAGTTGCAAACCCTAATGCGCTTAATGTAATTTACAACTTAGGAGATCTTGTTAATAAGATCGCTTTTGGTCTAATTATCTGGTCTTGCGCTATGCAAAATACTTCTGTTTCAAAAAGATAATAAATAGAATATTTAAGAAATAGATATTTAATAGGGCGGGTTTAACTATCCGTCCTATTTTTTTTTGCAGCTAATTTCAATTAACTTACTTATGATTAGTAAATTTAAAACAGTAATTATAATAAGTCCACTTTTTAAGAATATTTCAGCAGTCTTAAGTCTTAAATTAAAAAAATATAAAGTACCACTAATTGAAAAAACACCCTAATATAGGAAGAAGATCTAGAATTTTAAAAAAATGAATTTATTGGTTTGGCGTCATTAATATTTCCGCCTATATTGTTTAAATATTTAGTTGAAAAAAATGGAAAATAAAGAAATTAAAATACTTTTAGCTGCACCAAGAGGATTTTGTGCCGGGGTTGTAAGAGCTATAGATATAGTAGAAAAAGTTCTAGAAAAATACGGAGCTCCAGTTTATGTAAGACATGAAATAGTTCATAACAAACATGTTGTAGATGATCTAACAACGAAAGGCGCTATCTTTGTTGATGAGTTAAGTGAAATAAAAGATTCTTCAAGACCCGTAATTTTTTCGGCACATGGAGTTCCAAAGACAGTACCGGCAGAGGCAAAAAAAAAAAATATATTTTATATTGATGCAACATGTCCTTTAGTTACAAAGGTGCATAGAGAAGCTGAAAGACATCATAAATATGGATATACAATTATTCTCATTGGGCACAAAGATCATCCAGAGGTAATTGGTACTATGGGACAAATTCCTATAGGTAAAATAAAACTAATTGAAACTGTTAGTGAAGCAAATAATATAAAAGTCTCTGAACCAGTTGCTTATGTTACTCAAACAACTTTATCTGTTGATGATACCAAAGATATTATTAACGTGCTTAAAAAAAGATTTCCTAATATTAAAGGACCTGTAAAAGAAGATATTTGCTATGCAACTACTAACAGGCAAGATTCTGTAAAAAAAATTGCTTCCCAGTGTGAAATGTTTTTTGTTATAGGTAGCAACAACTCATCTAACTCAAAAAGATTAGTAGAAGTTGCAAAGAAAGCTGGGTGTAAAAACTCTCAATTAATTACATTTGAAAAAGATTTTCCTATAAACGACATAGTCAAGTGTAATAAAATTGGTTTAACATCAGGCGCATCAGCACCAGAAAAGCTAGTACAAGATTTTATTATAGAAATAAAAAAACATATTAAAGTCTCCATTCAAGAATATACTACCGCTATCGAGGATGTAAATTTTAAATTACCTAAAATTTAATATTTAGAAGACAAAAGTAAATTTAACTATTTTATAAATTTTGATAAATCCGGCTTGGTATAATTAGGACCTTTCATAACTTTTCCTTGGTCATTATAAATAGGTTTTCCGTCTTCACCGAGCTTACTCATATTTGCTCTTTGAACTTCTTTAAAACATTGATCTAAATCAATACCATAAGCATATCCCGCCCCATAAGTTACATACAAAATATCCGATAAAGCATCAGCAACTTCTTTTAAGTTTTTAGTTTTCATCGCTTCTTCTAACTCACTTAACTCTTCTTTAATTAAATCAAGCCTAAGCAGCATGGTTTTTTCATCTGGAAAACTTGGTTTAGTACAGACCATTTGACCAAAAGTTTCCATAAATATTTTCACATCTGTAAAATTGCTCATTTTATCATCTTATACTTCAAAATCATTTCTAACAAAAATCAAATCAGAATGAACCCAGTTGATAAGTTTATAATCATTATTTAACAACAGTTTATAAATATTGCTATTAATAATATGATTAAGAGATTGATTGTATATTTCTAATTTTTTTAGTTTTATATTTAAGCACTCCACAACTATTACATCAATTTTATATTTCAAAAAATTAAATTTATGTAAAGCTTCATATTCATGATTTTCAATATCTATAGAAAGTAGATTAATTTTAGTTTTATTGAATTGCGAATTTTCAATTATTTTGTTTAATGTTGTGGATTTTTCTTTAATTATTTTAATAGGTTTGGTTTTTCTAGAGTCAACCAAATCTTTACTTAATGTATTTATAGCCGACCTTTTATGATAAAAGTATAATTTTTTAATTTCTTCATTGTCTGAAACAATACAATTAATATTTTTAGCGTTTTTTCTGAATTTATCAAACAATTCTATTGAAGATATATCTGCGTCCACATTAATTCCTTGTCATCCTCTTTTATAAAGTAAATATGTATTATTAAATTTAATTGGATGATTGCACCCCACGTCTATATAAATTCCTTTTTTTATATCTTTAAATATTCTATCAATTATAAGATCAACGCTACTTATTGAATAAGAAGTTTTAGAATATTTTGAGTAATAAATTTTATAAAAAAAATTTCTTATAAAATTCATTTTATATAGCTGTCCACCCACCATCTACAAGTAGCGATGTACCGGTGATCATTGAAGATGAATCTGAAGCTAAAAAAGCGACTGCTGTAGCTACATCACTTGTTTGCGCAAATCTACCTAAAGGAATATTGCTAAGCATATTTATTTTAAATTTTTTATCTTTTAGAAATTTTTTAGTCATAGAAGTTATTATAAAAGTTGGGCATACAGTATTTACTCTAATATTATTTCCTGCTAAATCAATAGCCATACCTTTTGTAAGTCCTTCCAATCCTGCTTTGGTCATATTATAAACGCTTCTAATTGGTCCGCCAACGTGAGCCATTTGTGAAGACATGTTTATAATTGATCCTCCTATTTTTTTTCTATTTTTAGCTTCTAACATTTTTAAAGTACATAATTGAGCAATATTAAATGTTGCCATAGTGTTAAGCTTCACCATGTATTCCATATTTTTTTTTTTAACTTTTGTAAAATGTTCAGGAATATTAATTCCTGCGTTATTAACAAGAATATCAATTTTTTTTTGTTTATTAATAAAGTTTTTAATTTGCGTATAATTTGTAACATCACATGCATAAGTTGTGCATTTAGATTTAAAATTTTTGATTATTTTAGCAACTTTATCTAAATCTTTTTGCGTTCGACTTATAATAATTAAATTTGCACCAGCCTCTGCAAGTGCAATGGCGCAAGCCATTCCAATACCTTTCCCCGCTCCGGTAACTAAAGCTGTTTTATTTTTTAAATTAATTTTTTTTAAATACATTTTATAAAAATACTTTTAAATCACTATAAATTAATTCTAAAGCAACCACCAGTATTGCCAGCAAACCTATCCAACTTATCCATTTATATTTTTTTATCCACTTAGCTACAACATTTGCAATAGTAGCCATCATTAAAATAGATAAAATTAAACCAAAAATTAATAACATATAATGCTGTTTTGCAGCCCCTGCCACTCCCAAGACATTATCTAAACTCATACTAACATCTGCTATTATTACTGTAGTAATTGCTTTAAAATAAGTTGAGTTATCTGTTTTTATATTACTTGGACTTTTTTCCTCATTTTTAATTACATCTGTATAAAGTTTATAAGAAATATAAAATAAAAGTAATCCGCCTATAGTTTTAAGACCATTAACTTGAAGCAAATAAGAAGCGATTACAGTAAAAACTATTCTTAAGATAATTGCCGCTCCAATTCCCCAAAAAATAATTTTTTTTCTTAAGTTTAAATCAAACTGTGACGCAACCATTCCAATAATAATTGCGTTATCTCCAGCTAAAACCAAGTCTATAAATATAATTTGAAAAAAAATTATTATTTGTTCTGTCATAATTTACTATCTTCTATTATCATATCAGCAGTTTTGTCAGTAATCATTATAGTTGTTGCATTTGTGTTTCCAGAAGTAATATTTTGTATTATTAGCTTATTTTTTAAAAAATGTTGTACCAGAATGAGATTTAAAAGATATTTATGTTGGAATGACGTAATTCATTTTTTTTGTAGTCTGTTGGTTTAATTTCAATCACAGCACTTTCACAAGTTGTCTTATGCGTTGCAAATTATATTTATAAACCATAATGGGTTTATTATTCAAAGAAACTATATATAGCAAAGAAAATTAAACTTTTTTTTATTTTTTATTTCTTAATTTCTCTATATTATCCATCCAATTATTATTAATAATAAGGGGAGATATATATGCGTGTTACTAATAGAGATAAACGTTTATACAATTCAGACTTAGCGCCTACACACGATAGTAAAAAGAACTGGGGTTGGTTTGAAATTTTTAACGTTTGGGCAAATGATGTTCAAAGTTTATTTGGATACACTTTAGCAGCATCATTATTTTTAGCTTCAGGATTAAATGGATGGGCGGTTTTTCTTGCATTAATTCTAGCTGGATTTTTTATAATGTGGTTAGTTAACCTTTCGGGAAAACCAAGTGTTAAACATGGTATTCCTTATCCGGTATTTGCAAGAGCAAGTATGGGAGTTTTTGGGGCAAACTTTCCAGCTATGGCAAGAGGATTGGTTGCAATGTTTTGGTATGGAGCACAAACGTATGCTGCTTCAACTGCAGTTGCACTTTTAATCACCGCTATAACAGGATCAAGTGGAAGCGGTGACTTTTTGGGAATGAACAATATAATGTGGATATCATTTATATTTGTTTCACTTTTTCAAGTTTACCTATTCTGGCAAGGAATAGATTTAATTAGAAAATTCTTAAACTTTGCAGGTCCTGCTGTTTATGCGGTTATGATAGTTTTAATGTTGGTGATTTGGTTTAAAGCTGGCGGTGGACTTTTATCAGAAGTTGGTACAATTTTTTCTGGTGGATCTGCAACTGGTGGCTTTGAAGGTCTAAGTTCAACAGGAGCTTTCTTAGCAGTGTTTGGAACAATGGTTGGTTATTTTGCTGCTGTAGTAATAAATTTTGGAGATTTTTCAAGATTTGTTAGCAATGAAAAAGAAATGAAAAAAGGAAATCTTTACGGTCTTGTTGGTAATATTATTCTTTTCTCATTTATAACATTGATGATTACTGGAGGCACAATTGCTGTATTTGGAGAGTATGTTGCTGAACCTACTGCTATGGTAGGAAGAATAGACAATATGCTTTTAACAATTGTTGCAGCTTTTGCATTTTTTGCAGCCACAGTTGGGATTAATATGGTAGCTAACTTTATTCCTCCGGCTTACGATTTATCAAACTTAATGCCTGGTAAAATTAATTTCAGAACAGGTGGATTAATTACAGCTGGTTGTGGTTTTGTTATTGGTGGTTTATGGGTTGCGGTAATTACAAAAATGGGAATGTTCCCGTTTGTAAATACACTTGGAGCAATTCTTGCGCCTGTTTTTGGAATAATGATAAGCGATTACTATCTGATTAAAAAAGAAAGATTAGATGTAAACGATTTGTTTAATGCCAAAGGTGGAAAATACTTCTACAGCGGAGGATTTAATCCTAAAGCAATGTATGCTTGGCTTATTTCTGGTTATATTGCTGTTGGAACAGTTTGGCCAAGTTTATTAATTTTCGATGCATTAAAAGATTTCTTTGCCAACGCAGGCGGAGGATTTGCATGGATAATCGGTGCGGCCTTAGGAGCTATTATACATTTAGCAATTTCAAAAAAAAGATAAAAAGTAAATTTTAAATTTGAAGAACTCGCCGTTTAAAAACGGCGGGTTTTTTTTTAGTATTTAAGAAAAATATTGTCTTTATCGAAATTATGTATAATTAAGTTATCTCCACTTCCTTTTCTATCGATTACCAAAAAACTAGTATCTTCCGTAGAAACTAAGGGAAAATGCCAAACACCTGGTCTGTAATTTATGCCTTTTTTAGGCGGGATTATAAAAGATTTAATCTTATCAATTTCTGGCAAATCTCCTGGAGGGGCAACAAATGTTAAAAAAGTAGTTTCTTTCATCGGAATAAAAGCTTGACTACCTAAAGGGTGTTTTTCCATCATATCAATTTTCATAGGAAAATTTCTTTTTATAGCAGAAAAAATACTCACTATAGTTTTTCCCTCATCTTTAAGAGTGTTTATATTGGCTAGATCATCAAATCTCTTAGCATAACCCGCGTTAATATCAATTGGTTCTATATTCTCTGATGTTATTAAATCTCCAAATTCAAAAAAGTTTTCTTTTGTAATTTTAATAGGCTTTATAATGGTATCCATTATTCTGGATCTCCAAATAGTCTTATTCTAGATATACCGCCATCAGGAAATATATTAATTTTAACATAATTTATTTTAGTATTTTTCATTAAAGTATTTTGAAAATTATGTTTTTTATGAGCTCCTAATTTTACTTTATTTAATAATAATTTCCATTTTTTAGAATTTTCAAAAATTATTTTTGGTGAATTATTTTTTGTTATATAAGCAGCTTGTAGTGTACATGCATCGGGATAATTTCCTTTAAAATGATGAGTATCAATTTGAATTTTCTTTATTTTTCCTACAGTAGCGCATTTTAGTATTAACCAATCAAAATTTTTTCCTCTACTTCTTCTTGTTTCCCATCCATCACCCATATTTTTTCCTACACCTGGAGCTAATATGTTTTCAGCCTTACCAAAATGTTCGTTGTTACATGCTATTATCGAAGCACCATTTAAAACTGAAGCAAGGTCAATTATTTTTTTATTAAATTTAACTTTACTAGTATCAATGGATCCATAAATTCTAAGTCTAGCAACACCTCCATCCGGAAAAATATTTAATTTAATATGAGAGTAAACAGTTTTGCTTATTATATTAAACAAATGATGACTATTTGCTTTTGTTTTTTTATTCTTTAATATTTTATTCCACTTTATATTTTTGCTCGGAATATTATCTTTACTAAAACATGCTTCTACGGAAACCTCCATTGGGTGGTTCCCGTTAAAAAAAGATGTATCAACATTAATTTTTGAAACTATTCCAGATTTTCCAAGTTTTATTATTAGATAGTCATGATTTTTTTTTCTTTTTCTACTTCTTCTTGTTTCCCATCCATCCATCCACTTTCCATGTGAATTAAAAACACTTTCTTTAAATACAGGCGGTAGTGGGTTTATTATTCTATTTGCTAAAGCAAAAAACTCATCTGTTTTAAAAACAATTTTAGATCCTAATCTTGGTTGAGCTAAATCAATTAATCCATTTGCAAAAATATGTTTATTTTTTTTCATAATAAAACTTAAATATGTGAATAATTTTCTATCCAGTGATTAGCAATATCAATACGTTTACAAATCCATACGTCATCATGATTTAAAACATAATCAAGGAATCTTTTTAAAGCTTGTATTCTTCCAGGCCTTCCTATTAAACGACAATGCAAACCTACTGACATCATTTTAGGTTTTGTTTTCCCCTCAGCATAAAGTGCATCAAAACTATCTTTTAGGTATGTATAGAATTGATCACCACTATTAAATCCTTGATTAGTTGCAAACTTCATATCATTGTTATCTAAGGTATATGGAATAATTAATTGTTTCTTTTTACCACGCGTTTCCCAGTAAGGTAGATCGTCACTATAAGAATCGCTATCATAAAGGAAGCCACCTTCTTCCATTACCAAATCTCTTGTATTTGGACTGCATCTACCCGTGTACCAACCTAAAGGTCTTTGATCAAATATTTTTTTAATAGATTTAATTGCAAGCTGCATATGTTTTTTTTCTTTAGCTTTAGAAATATTTTGATAATCAATCCATCTCCATCCATGTGAAGCAATCTCATAGTTAGATTCTTTTATGGCATTACAGATTTCTTGATTTCTTTCTAATGCCATACCTACACCAAAAATAGTTATAGGGATTTTTCTTTCTTGGAATACCTCATGGATTCTCCAAAAACCTCGTCGTGACCCATACTCGTAAAAAGATTCCATGTTTACATGCCTTCCTTTTATAGGAAGCGTCCCAACCATTTCCGATAAAAAATTTTCAGAATGTCCATCTCCATGTAAAACGCAGTTTTCTGAACCTTCTTCATAATTTAAAACTATCTGAAGTGCTAATTTTGCGTTATCTGGCCATTTTATAATGGGTGTTTTTGACCCATAGCCGATCATATTTCTTGGATATTTCTTTTTCATAGAATAAAATATTTATATATTAAATTAAAAGTAACTTCATAACAAATTATACTTAGAGATAAATTATGGCTATAAAATATTTAAAAAAAGCAGTTAAAACTCCATCCTCAGATGATAACAAAACAAGGAAAGTGGTCCAAAATATTCTTAACGATATTGAGAAACGACGAGAAAAAGGGATTAAAGAAGTAACAAAAAAATTTGATAATTATGAAGGAGACATAGTAGTTTCTAAAGAAAAAATTGAAGAAGCTTCAAAAAAAGTTGATCAAAAAACAAAAGATGACGTGCGCTTTGCTTATGAGAGAGTAAAAAAATTTGCTGAACATCAACTTAAAAGCATGAATAATAGTTTTGAAGTTGAGCTTTCAGACGGCTTATTTGCTGGTCAAAGACTTATTCCAGTTGATACAGCAGGTTGTTATATTCCAGCTGGACGGTATGCTCATATTTCTTCTGCAGTAATGGCAATAACTCCAGCTAAGGTTGCGGGAGTTAAAACTATAATTTGTTCAAGTCCTCCAAAAGATATTAATGGAGCAAATGCTGGAATTATTTATGCTGCTAATCTTTGTGGAGCAGATGTTATTTTAAATTTAGGGGGTATAGCGGCAATCGCTTCTATGACATACGGATGTTTTGATAATCCGCCAGTAGACTTTTTAGTTGGCGCAGGAAACCAGTATGTAGCTGAAGCCAAAAGATTAGTTTATGGAAAAGTGGGGATTGATCAATTTGCTGGTCCAACAGAAATTGCAATTATTGCTGACAAATCAGCTGATAAAGAAATAGTTGCAGTTGATATAGTTGGTCAAGCCGAACATGGATATAATTCTCCTGGCTGGTTATTCACTACAGACAAATCTGTTGCTGAATATACAATGAAAAGAGTTCCAGAATTAATTAAAGAATTACCAGAGTTTCCTAGAACAAGTGCTGAAGCTGCATGGAGAGATTACGGCGAAGTAATACTTTGTGATTCAAATGAAGATATGGCCAAAATAAGCGACCAGTATGCATCCGAACATTTAGAAGTGCATGCAGAAAATTTAGATTGGTGGTTAAATAGGTTAAGAAACTATGGATCTTTATTTTTAGGAGAAGAGACAACAGTTGCTTACGGAGATAAATGTTCTGGAACAAATCATATTTTACCTACAAAAGGAGGAGGTAGATATACCGGAGGATTGTTTGTTGGTAAATTTATCAAAACATTAACTTTTCAAAGAATGACAAAAGATGCGAATAAAATAGTTGGAGCTACGGCCGCAAGATTAGCAAGAGCCGAAGGAATGGAAGCTCATGCTCGGACTGCTGACATTAGATTGAAAAAATATGGTCATACTGAATAATTATGCATGCAATTGTTTATACAGATACACAAGAATTTTTTTATCATGCAAGATGCTGGTTATAAAAATGGAGACAATTTAGGTGGAAAAATGTTTCCACAGCTATGGTCACAATGAAAAAAATATTTATTATATATGGGCACTATGATGATAAATCTTTTAATGCCTCAATTAAAAATACATTTATAGAGACTGCAAAAGAAAATGGTCATGAAGTTGATTGCGTTGATCTTTACAAAGAAAAGTTTGATCCAGTTTTTTCAGGTGGAGAGCCTGGTCCTGATGTAATTAATCATCGTAAAAGAATAGAGAATTCAGATATAATTGTTTTAATAGCACCAATTTGGAATTTTAGAATGCCAGCTATCGTAGAGGGATGGATAGATAAAGTGCTATCTCCACCATGGGCTTTTACTTTTAAAAGATTATTTGGAAATTATGGTTATCCAAAAGGGAACTTAAAAGATAAGAAAGCAATAATATTTTGTACCTATGGATCACCAAGACTGGCTATAACAACATTTTTTTTGAATCTGCCTATTAGAAGATTAAAACGTGGAGTGTTTTACATATGTGGAATAACAAATATTTTATACAAAAGATACTTTGCCGTTCCATTTGTTAGTGATGAAGAGAGAAAAGGATTTTTAGAAGATGTTAAAAAAACTGCCAAAAGTCTTTAATATTAATTTTTTTTTAGGTATTTTGGCTCTGAGTTTATTGTTCTTTAGCACTGTTCATGCTGAAGAAAGAGAAAGTGAATTAAATAATCTTTTTAAACAACTTAAAAATAGCGAATCCTCAAAAGCTATTGAAATAGAAAATAAAATATGGAAAATCTGGTCGATCCATCCCTCTAATAATAGGCAGGGGTATAGATTAACTGAATTATTAGAACAAGGTTCTCTTTTGATAGATAGGAGACAATTTAATAAAGCTTATGAAATTTTTTCACAAATACTTGCAAAAGACTCTACTTGGTCTGAAGCATGGAATAAACGTGCATTAGTTCTTTATTTAATGAAACAATATCAATCTTCATTGAATGATATTAAAAAGACTTTAATACTAGAGCCACGACATTTTGGCGCTTTATCTGGCCAAGCCTTAAACTATATAAAATTAAAGGAATATGAAAAAGCTATTGCTAGTTACAAAACTGCACAAGAATTCTATCCTACAATAGATGATGAAAAAAAAATGATACAATGGCTTAAAGATTTGATTAGCGATCAAATTATATGAAAAAAATAACCACTATTGTGCTGGTAGTTATTCTTTATTCAAATTTTTCTTACTCAAAAAATACTAATGAAGCTTATTTTGCGGGTGGTTGCTTTTGGTGTATGGAAGATTTTCTTGAAAAAGTAAAAGGAGTAGAAGAGGTTATTTCTGGTTACTCAGGTGGAAATGTTGAAAAACCCACTTACAAGGAAGTTACTCATGGAAATACAGGACATTTCGAAGTTGCAAAAATAATCTATGATCAGGATTTAGTAAATTTTAAAGAATTATTAGATATGTATTGGAAAAATATTGATCCATTCGATTCTAAGGGTCAATTTTGTGATAAAGGATTAAGTTATAGATCTGCTATTTTTTACGAAACTGAAAATGAAAAAAATGAAATAACACGCTCTATTAAAAGTATTGAAAATGAATTTAAAGGTAAAAAAGTAGTTACTTTTATAAGAAAATTTAAAAAGTTTTATCCAGCTGAAGATTATCACCAGGACTATTATCAAAAAAATTTTATGAATTATTTGCTTTATAAAAAAGCTTGCCGAAGAGAAGAGAGGCTTAAAGAAATATGGAAGTAGTTTTTGAATTTATGTATTAGTTTTAGTAAGAACAGAGGTGGTTTAAGTCTCCCGCCACCACCTCTAGTAAATTACTACATGATTCGCATAATTAAACTTATCTCTTAATAAGTGTATTTTATTTTTGTGGAAGATTAGAGTTTTTCCAACCAGGGTTTTGGCCATTTCCTAAAAAGCCATCAGAAATATTTGTACATGTATAATTTTCTTTAGTTAAAAGTTCAGCTGCCGCTTGCGATCTGACTCCACCCATGCACATGGTTAATATTTGATAATCTTGTTCAATATTTAGTTTTTTAAAATCTTCAATAAAACTATTGTTAAAACTACCGTCAGCAAATTGAATTGTTAAAAAATGAGTTTTTATACCAATTTTATCTCCATCAGGTTTTCCATCTCCATTCCATTCTTCTTCCGTTCGCACGTCGATTAATACAGATTTAGGGTTATTTTTTACATATTCCTTAATATCAGCGCTTGGTACTTGTTTAATCATATATCCTCCTTAATTTAATTTAATGACACAACTGCTGCTGCAATAGAAGCTAACCTGGCTTCGGCCTCATCAGATCTACTAGTTATCACAACTGGTACTTTAGCTCCAACCACAACTCCTGCAGCACAACCACCCATAAAATAAATCATCATTTTAACCAATGCGTTGCCAGTTTCTACATTAGGTACTAGCAATATATCGGCACTACCAGAAACGTTATTTTTAATTTTTTTTATCGCAGCAGATTTCTTTGATACCGAATTATCAAATGCTAGTGGGCCAAAAACATCTGCATTTATATTTTCGTTCTTAGCTCTTTTAGTTATTAAATTGGCATCTATTGAACTTGGTACACTTTCAATAATTTCTTCTGTTGCGGAAAGAACCGCAACTTTAGGTCGAGATATTCCAATTTTATTTGCAAAATCTACAGCGTTTCTAAGAATGTGCATTTTAACTTCGAGTTTTGGAGATACATTCACAACACCATCTGTGATGATAAGAGGTTTATCGTCTTTTTCTAAAGTTATATGCCAAACGTGACTTAATCTTTTTTTACCTATTAAATTTAAATTTCTTTTTAAAACCGCTTTCATCAATATATCAGTATGAATATGTCCCTTAACTATGATCTTAACTTTATTTTCACTTGCAAGCTTAGAAGCTATGGGAGCGGTATTGTTTTCATTAGTTTCATTAATAATTTTATATTTTGAAATATCCCAACTTAACTTTTCTGCATGTTTTTTTATTTCAGATTCATTTCCAATAAAAGTCGGGTTAATTAAACCGTGACCCACTGCCATGTGCACAGATTCCATTGGAAATATTTCTCCAGCATTAACAATAGCTGCATTAATATTGCCTGTTTTTTTAGCAACATTAATTAAGTTATTAGGACAAATAATTTTTTTACTAGATAGCATTAAGTTTGTTCATTTCTTGCAATATATTATCAGGTATTTCTATACTTTTCTTAATATTTTTTTTATATTTAGCATATTTGTTTTCACCAGGGTAAAGTATTTTTTTTATCATATTAGATCTAGGCAATCTTTTTACAGCTTTTAAGTTTTTTTTAATTTGAGTTAAATAATTTTTTCCAACAAATATACCGGGTTTAATAACAATAAATAAGTGTCCAACATTTTGTGGCCCAGTTAGATCATCGAATGGGTCTTTTACTTTACCACCATGATTAGCGCCTGTTAGCACTCCAGAAACAATATCTACCATCCATGCTAAACCCGAACCTTTAAATTCCGCAATAGGAAGCTGAACTCCCTCGAGAGCTTTTTTTGCATTTGTTGTGGGTTTTCCATTCTTATCTAATGCTACACCAGCAGGAATTTTTTGACCTAATTTTTCAGCTCTTCTTATTTTTCCTCTATTAATAATTGAAGCAGATGCATCTAGTATAAAAGGTATTTTGTTTCCAGTTGGTGCACCAAAGCAAACTGGATTCGTGCCAAATAATGCTTTTGTAGAACCATATGGAGCTATAGCAGGTGGAGCATTTGTAAAACACCACACCATCAAATTTTTTTTGACAGCTTGTTCAGCATAAAAACTTGACAAACCATAATGCCCACTATTTTTAACACCAACCATTCCAAAACCAGTTTTTTTTGCGTTAGAAATCGCTATTTTAATCCCAGTATCCGCACCAACAAATCCAATCGCGTTATTCGCATCTATGTGTGAAATAGACTGTGAAATTTTCTTTATTTTGATTTTAGGTTTACAATTAATTAATTTTTTTTTAATTCTATTGCAGTACATTTTTAATCGAGCCAATCCATGGGAAGGTGCACCAACTAACTCTGCTTTTATTATGTAATTAGATGAAATTTTGGCATGTTTATTGCTTAGCCCATGTTTTATAAATACATGATTAATAATTTTTTTTAATTTTTGAGTATTCATTTTTTTTATAAGGTTTTAGCAAACTCCCTGATATCATTCACTAACAAATCTGGTTGTTCTAGTGCCGCAAAGTGTCCACCTTTTGACATCTTGGTCCAACGTTTAATATTAAATATACGTTCTGCATATGACTTGGGTGGCCATTCAGACATTTCTGCAGGAAACAAAGCTGCAGCAGTAGGTACTTCAATACGATGAAAATCTTTAGAAAAAAAACGACCTCCTTCTTCACGTCTACCATAGTAAATCCAAGATGCTGTATTAAAGGTATTCGTAACAATATAGATCATTATATTTGTCAACAAAAAATCTTTTGAGTAAACACTTTCAATATTGTTATCTTTAAGATCTGACCAAAAATAAAACTTTTCTATTATCCATGCAGCAATTCCTACGGGGCTATCTATCATAGCATAGCTTAAAGTTTGAGGTTTAGTTGATTGTTGTGTTCTATAACCATCTTGCATTATTTGATCTTTTATAAATTTAGACTCCCAATCTTTTTCTTTTTTAGATTTAGGGCCATCAGGATGTCGCATGGTTAAACAATTTAGATGTATTCCTTTGCATGATTTAAAATGATCATGACCAAGCCAATTAGAAATGGTTGCACCCCAATCTCCTCCTTGCGCTAAATAATTTTGGTATCCAAGGTTTTTTGTCATTAATTTATTAAAAATAGCAGCCATTTTTCTCGGGCCCATAGGAACTTGTGGCTTACCTGAAAAACCGAATCCTGGTAATGAAGGAACTATTACATCAAATGAATCTTCCTTTTTACCACCAAATTTTTCTGGATGAGCTAACTTTTCAATTATATGAATAAATTCAACGATTGAACCAGGCCACCCGTGCATAATAAGTAAAGGCATAGGGTTAGATCCACTACCTTTTTCCTTAATAAAATGAATATTTATATCTTCGACTTTTGTTTTAAAATTTGAAAATTTGTTTATATTTGTTTCGTGCTTTTTCCAATTAAAATCTTTAACCCAGTATTTTGAAATTTCTTTAATATAGGAAAAATTTGTTCCATGATCCCACCCATCCACATTTGGCATTTCGTCCCAAGGATATTTTTTAACTTTATCATAGATTTTTTCTATGATTTCATTAGAAATATTAACTTTAAACGGTTCAATCATTTTTATGAATGACTAATCCAAATAGTTTTTGTTTGAAGATATTGATTTAAAGCTTCAGTGCCCTGGTCTCTGCTTAAAGATCCAGATTGTTTATATCCTCCAAAAGGAGTTTTGATGTCGCCTTCTGAAAAAGTATTAACTGATACGGTTCCACAAGGTAAGTTTTTTGCTATATGAAATGCTTTATTTATATCTTGGGTGAATACACTGGCATGAAGACCATACTTAGAATTACTTGCTATTTTAAGAGCTTCCTCTGTGTCATTAACTGTGAGTACCCCAAGAACTGGGCCAAAAATTTCCTCTTGTGCAATTGTCATGTTTTCTTTTAAATTGTCAAAAAGAGTTGGTTTAGCAAAAAATCCATTTTGTTCTTTATCGGACACTCCGCCAAGTAAAAGTGAAGCCCCTTCGTCAATTCCTTTTTGTATATAATTGTTGACTGTAGTTAAATGTTTTTTCGATATCATCGAACCCATATTTGTTTTTAAATCTAATGGATCTCCAACTTTAATATTTTTAACTCTTTTTGAAACTTTATCTAAAAATTCATCTTTAACTTTGCTGTGAATAATTTGACGCATATTTGCTGAACAGTTTTGTCCACCATTCCAAAAAGCTGAGTTAATAGCATTATCAATTAGATTATCAGTTATCTTTGCATCTTCTAAAACTATAAAAGGGCTTTTTCCTCCCATTTCAAGACCAACAGTTTTTAGATTACTCTCACCAGAATACTTCATAAAATATCCGCCAACTTCAGTTGAACCTGTGAATGAAACAGCATCTACATCATCGTGTCTTCCTAGTGCTTCACCAACATCACCAAAGCCAGGAAGAACATTAAAGACACCATCGGGAATTCCAGATTCTTTAGCAATTTGACCAACTCTAATTGCTGTTAACGGTGTATCTTCTGCAGGTTTAATGATTATAGAACAGCCTGCTGCTAAAGCAGGAGCAGCTTTCCATACTGCCATCATTAAAGGAAAATTCCAAGGCACAACACCAGCAACAACACCAATCGGTTCCTTTACGATTAAACTAGTAACCGAAGGATCAGTAGCTCCAACTTTACCAAAAACTTTATCTATTAGTTCACCATACCATTGGAAATGCATCGGAGCATCATTTGCAACTTCATTAATACAGTCGGCTATTAATTTTCCTGTATCAACACACTCTAAAACTGAATTTTCATCTCCATGTTTTCTTAAAAGTTCAGCAAATTTAAGCAAAACTTCTTTTCGATGTTCTGGTGTAGATTTTGACCAAGTTCCTCTTTCGAAAACTTTTCTTGAAACTTTTACTGCTAAATCAACATCTTTATGATTGCACTTAGCTACAGAACATAAAACCCTCCCAGTTGCTGGATTAATGTTTTCAAACTTCCCACCATCAATAGCATCAACATATTTACCATTAATAAAAGCTCTACCTTCAAGTTTTAACTTGCTTGCAATCAATTTATAATCTTCTGTTTTCATTTTTTATTTTTTTTTAATCAAGAACTTTATTTTTAGCCTTTGTGACGCTTATTACAGTTGGCTTCGCGCATGAAAATACTAGCAATATACTTAAACATAAAAATAAAAATATTTGAATTTTTTTCATTATCCTTTACCTCTCCAAGGAATAGTTTTGTTTATAATTTTACGTAGGGTAATGTCGAATAGAAGTCCTAACATACCCATAATGAAGATTGTTATCCAAATAACCTCATATTGAAAATATTTTTTTGCAACGTTTTCAACAAAACCTATACCAGTAGTTCCTGCTAAAAACTCGGCCGCAACTAATGTCCCCCAACACATACCAATAGCAACTCTTACACCAGTTAATATCTCAGGTAGCGAATTTGGAAATATGACGTACCTTAGAATTTGCCATTTAGAAGCACCCAGTGAATGAGCTGCATGTATTTTTGATAATTGAGTACTTGAAGCTCCAGCTCTTGCAGAAATAATCATAATAGATAAAGACACCATAAATAATAAAAATACTTTTCCAACATTATCAATTCCAAATACCGTAATAACTAATGGTGCCCAAGCAAGTGGAGGAACTGGTCTATACAATTCAACTAATGGATCAAAAAAACCTTTCGCAAATCTGTTTAAACCCATAAATAAACCTAGAGGAACACCAAGAATAATTCCAAGAACTAAACCTAAAAATACTCTTAAAAAAGAGTCCCATATATGACCTGTAGGAACAGGTATTTTAAATGCTTTAAATTCACCAGTTACAATACTTAAGATTTTACTTTTAAAGTTTGGTTTTACAGTACCGTCCTCACTATGAATTGGATATTTACCTGGTAAAATATCTGCTGTCCAATCTGGGAGAATAAATCCTACTATTTTACTTACATCCATCATTTCATACCAAATGAGTGGAATATTTTTAAATCCAACGCTTGGTTTTAATAAAAGAACAAATTTGTTTAAAGTATCAGAAGGTTTGGGTAGCCATCTACCAGATCCAGCTTCAAAACAAGCACGTCCACTATAACCTATATTTCCAGTAGGAAATAAAAAAATATCAACAAATCTTAAGCTTCGTTGCTCTTTTTTTTGAATCTTATCAAAATCAACAATTGATTGTTCCAAAGCTTTTAAAGTTTCAGGTGGAAAAATACTAGCATACTCAATTCTTCTTGCTATTTTAAGTATATCTTTTGCAAAGACTGAAGTAACTTTCTGTGACTCACTTAGTTCTGATCTATACTTTTTAATTTCATCTTTTATTTCTTTTATCGCATTTTTATATGTAGGATTGTGGTTTCTTAATGTAAAAAATTCATCACTAATAAGGAGCAATTCTTTTGCAGCTCTGTCAAACTTTAAACCAGTTTTTGATACAGGAATAGCAGGAATTTCTGCTTTATTATCTAAAGCAGTTCCTGATGAACCCCATTGACCTTGTTTTTTTACTGCTTCTATTCTTTTGTTTTTTTCGTCAATAGTTTCAGATTCATAACTTATTTTTTGGAATTCCTTTGTTAAATTATTAATTTTGGTAGTTATTTCCTTAATTTCAATTTTAGTTTTTGTTTCTAGTAAATTTTCATTAGTTAATAAAGGAATTGTATTTTTAGTTTTAGCAAGAAGTTTTAAAAGTTTATCTTTGTTTTGAGTATCTACGTTTGGGGAATTTTTAATTTTAGTAAAGTATTTTTTAATATTTTTTCCTTCAGTTTTAATGATAGAAGTACTCTTGAGCTCTCTTTCATCTATTGGAAATAAATATTTTAATGAACGTAATGATTCGTTGACCTTTGCAACTTGACAAAGTTCATTAGCTGATTTTGGATAAAAGGATTTTGCCATATCCCAAGAATAATATAGCCATACCAATAATAAAAAGCTGCTTCCAACAATTACCCAGTGAGTTCCTCCCTCAGCTTTCTCTGGATTTCCAAAAACAGCATCAACCTTTTCAGTTTTAATTAATTTCCTTCCATATAGTACGCATCCTACAACAGCAAAAATAGTTGAAAATGTTAAAATTCCAGTAATCATACTAAATATCTTTTCCCATTATTTCTTCTTCCATATCCCAAATCATACTTAAGATTTCTTCTCTTTTACTATTAAAATCTTTATTTTTTTTAATTTCCCTTATATCTCCCTGTAACCCCATCGTTGCAAAAGGTAGAGTATATTCTTTATGTATGCGACCAGGCCTTGGTGCCATTACATATAATCTTTCTCCAAGTAGTAGAGCTTCTTCAACAGAGTGAGTAATTAAAATTATAGTCTTTCCTGTTTCTTTCCAAATCTTTAGAACCAAAGATTGCATTTTTTCTCTGGTTAAAGCATCTAATGCACCTAAAGGTTCATCCATTAAAATTAAATCCGGATCATTAATTAGACATCTTGCAAGAGCCACTCTTTGTTGCATGCCCCCAGATAATTGATAAGTTGGAGTATTACCAAACCCTTTTAATCCTACGATTTCTAACCACTCATCAACTTTTTTTAAAGTTTTAATAGGATCCTCTTTCTTCATTCTTAAGCCAAAGTTTACATTCTCAGCAACAGTCAACCACTCGAACAAAGCACCTTGCTGAAAAACCATTCCTCTTTCTACACCAGGCCCATCAATTTCATTTCCACCCAAAGTAATTGAACCAGAGGTAGGCCTCAGAAAACCAGCGGCAATATTTAATAAAGTTGTTTTTCCACAACCTGAAGGACCAAGAACTGTTAAAAGTTCTCCTTTTTTAAGAGTAAAATTTAAGTCTTTTAATGCGTGAACAGTATCTCCCTTCGGAGTTTTAAAAATCATGTTCAGATTTTGAGAAACCAAATCACTCATAGTAATAATTTTGTTAGAATTTTTATTAAAAAAATAGGCACCAATACATTAGATTGGCGCCTATTTTAAATTTTATCTTACCCTTTAAACTACAAAGGTAAAAAACTAGTATCTACAGCACCTTTTGGAGTACCCATTCCTTTTAGGAATCCATCAAGTGTACCACCTTTTTCCATAGATTTTTTAGTAGCCGCAGCATTTAAGAATACAAATCCACCTAATGTATCTTTCATATCCGCAACAGACATTTCAGCATCTTTAGCTATAATATTCATATCGCTTTTACCTGCTGCGTGTCTTGCATTAGCTTCATGAGTTACTTCTATGAAAGTTCTAAGCATTCCTGGGTTTTCTTTCATAAATTTTGTAGTAACAGATGTAATATCGATACCTTTGATACCTGCATCACGAGCTTCTTGAACTGTTAATAATCTTGTACCAACAGTTAATGCCGCTTTAATAGAATTACCACCAAATAGACATGCCATAACAACATCTCCCGAAACTATTGCTGCAGCACCTTCTTCAGGATCCATTTGAATAACTTCCATTTTACCTTTATCAGCTCCTACAACTTTCATACTTTCATCAAAAACATACTCAGCCATAGTTCCTAGTGGAACCGCAACTTTTTTGCCTTCTAATTCTGAAGCATTAGCTTTCGTAATTCCTGATGCTTTAGATGTAACACAAGTTGTACCGCCCATTCCGTATTCCATTGCAACATCAACAAGCTTTAAAGGTGCATTAGATTTAACTGCATTTATAAATGGCACTAAGCCTTGTGAATAAGAGATATCAATATCGCCTGCTAACATTGCATCAGTCATTGCCCCACCATTTGAGAAGTTTGTCCATTTAACTGGAACTCCTAAAGCATCATCAAAAGTTTTTTTTACTTTATCTTCTTGGTTTGGTGTAGGCCATTCTAAAAAGAAAGCTACTCTTACTTCTTTAGCGGCTGAAAAAGCAGCCGATATAGTTAAAGCAAGGGCAACTGCACTTCCTAGTATCATTGTTATTATTTTTTTCATGTTTTCCTCTTAATAATTATTAAGTTAAGTTGACCATTTAAATAGATAATCAACCAGAAGTAAAACAAAAATATCTACCACTTCAGGTTGTAACAGTTGAATTTTTGTTGGTAGTTTTAAATTAAATGATAGTCTACAAATATTTTAAAAAGGGGAGAACTGTGAGTTCAGAAGATATTTCAAAAATACCAAATTCTTTGCAAGAGCATTGGATGCCATTTACTTCCAATAAAGATTTTAAAGAAAACCCAAGATTAATAACCGGAGCCAAAGGAGTTTATTTAACAAATCATAAAGGGAAAACTATGATTGATGCAAGCTCAGGATTATTTTGTAATCCGTTTGGACACGGTAGAAAAGAAATTACAGAAGCGGTAGCAAAACAATTAGAACAACTTGACTACTGTCAACCTTTTCAACAAGGATTTGGTGGATCATTTGATCTTGCAACAAAAATAGCAAGACACACACCAGGAAATCTAAATAGAATTTTTTATACAATTTGTGGATCTACAGCAGTAGAAACTGCAATTAAAATTTCAGTTGCCTATCATAGAGCAAAAGGAGATAGCCAAAGATTCCGTTTTATTGGAAGAGAAAGAGGATATCATGGAATGAATATCGGAGCAATTTCAGTTGGAGGAATGGTTAATAATATAAAAACTTTTGCAAGTATATTAATGCCAGGCGTAGCTCATATAAGACATACTCATTTACCAGAACATAAATTTATAAGCGGCCAACCAACTACTGGGGTTGAATTAGCAGATGATTTAGAAAGAATAGCTGTTAACTTTGGTGGAGAAAATATTGCAGCATGTATAGTTGAACCAATTGCCGGATCTACAGGAACATTGGTCCCGCCTAAAGGATATTTAAAAAGATTAAGAGAAATTTGCAATAAACACGGAATACTTTTAATTTTTGACGAAGTAATTACTGGTTGGGGAAGAACTGGATCGGCATTTGCATCACAAGAATTTGGCGTAACACCGGATATAATAACGATGGCCAAAGCAACAACTAATGGTGTGGTGCCAATGGGTGTGGTTGCTTGTAAAGAAGAAATTTATGACGCAGTAATGGACGCGGCACCAAAGGGTGCAGTTGAATTATTTCATGGATATACATATTCAGGAATTCCTGTTGCGGTTGCTGCGGCCTTAGCGGTTCAAGACATTATTGAAAAAGAAAATATATTTAACAGAGCAAAAGAGATGGCGCCATATTTTCAAAAAGGACTATTCACACTTCAAGATATAGATGTTGTAGAAAATATTAGAGGCTACGGAATGATGGGTGGAATTGACATGAAAATGAATGTTAAACCAGGTAAAGCTGGTTTTGAATGCTTTAAAGCTTGCTACGAAGTTGGTGTTAATTTTAAAGCAACAGGCGATTGTTTAATTATCGCTCCACAGTTTATATGTGAAAAAAAACATATCGATGAAATAATTAATAAACTTAGAACTGGAATATTAAATTATTCTAAAAACCTGAAAAATTAGCTTCAATGATAATAGGCGTCCCTAAAGAAATTAAACCTCAAGAAAATAGAATCGGTTTAACACCAGATAGTGTAAAAATATTAACAGCAAATGGACACAAAGTGTTAATTGAAAACAATGGTGGTTTTGAAGCTGGATTTGAGAACGATCAATATATAAAATTTGGTGCTCAAATAGTAGAAAAGGCTGAAGATATTTATAACGATTCAGAAATAATTGTTAAAGTTAAAGAACCTTTAAGTAATGAAATAAAAATGATTAAAGAAAATCAGATTGTTTTTACTTATTTACATTTAGCTGCAGCAAAAGAGCTAACAGATGGTTTGGTTAAATCAAAATCAGTTTGTATAGCCTACGAGACAGTTACAGATAATAACGGTCGTTTACCTTTATTAGCACCCATGAGTGCAGTGGCTGGTCGTATGTCCATTCAAGCTGGCGCTCATTCATTGGAAAAAAATCAAAAAGGAAGAGGTTTATTATTAGGTGGAGCTCCGGGAATTGATCCTGCTACTGTGGTTATTCTTGGTGGTGGAGTAGTTGGTGAAAATGCCGCCCTGATAGCAACTGGCATGAGATCTAAAGTACATATTGTAGACAAATCACAGGAACGTTTAGATCAATTGAAAAAAATATTTGGCGATACAATTATTCCTGAATTAAGTGAAAAAACTGATTTAAAAAAATTAATTTCTGACTGCGATCTATTGATTGGTGGAGTTTTAATTCCGGGTGCAGAAGCACCAAAATTAGTCACTAAAGATATGTTAAAATTAATGAAAAGAGGATCAGTAATTGTTGATGTGGCTATAGATCAGGGTGGGTGTGTAGAAACAAGTAAACCGACAACACATGCAAATCCTACTTATATAGTAGATGATGTAGTTCATTATTGTGTAGCTAATATGCCAGGTGGAGTTCCTAGAACTTCTACGCTTGCATTAAATAAAGCTACTATTCCTTTTTT
>CAJQSJ010000061.1 GCA_905612535.1 uncultured Pelagibacteraceae bacterium
GTTTAGTTGGAAAAACAATGCACAAAGTTGATGAATCTGTTCCTTTGTCAGACTTAAAAAAACTATCTAATATATATCTAAATATATTAGAAAATTACTTTAAGTAAAAATGGGAATTCACTTTTTAAAAGAAGAATTTAAAGAACGTCAATCCAGAGTTATTGAAGAATTAAAAAACCAAGAATTAGATGCTTTGTTAATGTTCAAACAAGAGTCGATGTATTGGCTCACTGGATATGATACCTTCGGTTTTGTTTTTTTTCAATGTTTGATCTTAACAGCTAAAAGGGATTTAATATTACTAACAAGAGTTCCCGATTTAAGGCAAGCTCAAAATACTTCAATCATAAAAGATATTAGAATTTGGGTAGATAAAGACAAATCAAACCCATCAGATGATTTAAAAGATATTCTAGCAGAACTGGGATTAGAAAAATCAAATGTGGGCGTAGAATATGAAGCTTATGGCTTGACAGGAAGAAACACGATTAGATTAAACAATTCTTTAAAAAATTTTACAACTCTTCATGATAAATCAGAATTAGTTTCTCACTTTAGAGTTATTAAATCGCCAGCAGAAATAACTTATGTAAAAAAAGCAGCGGAACTTGCAGATAAAGCTATGGAAGCTGCTTGGGTATGTGCCCATTCTGGTGTAAATGAATCTAAAATCTTAGCAGAGATGCAAGGCGTTATTTTTAATGGTGGCGGGGACTATCCAGCAAATGAATTTATTATTGGTTCAGGAAAAAATGCATTGCTATGTCGCTATCAAAGTGAAAAAAGAAATTTAGAAGAAATAGATCAGCTTTCAATAGAATGGGCCGGAACCTATAAACATTATCATTCTGCAATGTTCAGAACTATTCTAATTGGAAAAACAAATGATAAACAAAAAAAAATGTATGATGCTTGTGCTGAAACACTAAAAGCTTGTGAAAGTAAATTAAAACCAGGATCAACTGCTGGTGAAGTCTTTGATGTCCATGCTAAAACTTTTGATAAACTGGGATATAAAAGTTCAAGAATGAATGCTTGCGGTTATTCACTTGGTGCATTATTTTCTCCAAATTGGATGGACTGGCCAATGCTTTACACGGGTAATCCGTATGTTATCCAACCAGGTAATGTGTTCTTCATGCACATGATACTTATGGATTCAGACAGTGGTTTAGCCATGAATTTAGGAGAAACGTATCTTGTAACTGAAAATGGTAACGAGAGATTAGGTAAGAAGAAACTTGATTTAGTTGTAGGATAGAGCTCTAGTTCCAAGTCTGTTCCAAGTCTGACATATAGTCTTCCCACATAATCCTAGAACCACGATCCCTAAAAGTTTTTTCATTTAATTAAATGTATTATTTAATTTTTTTTTTAATTAAAATTTACGTATAACGTTAATAAATACTTCATCGACAGTATTTGGTTTTAATGCACGTGGATTCTTTAATTTAAAATCAATTTCAAAATCATTAGTATTTTTACTTATCTTATACTCAGATCCAATATTTTCTGAGCCTTCTAATTTAAAAGCATAGTTGGTTTTTTTATTTGGTAAGTATCCAATTGCAATATTGATATTATCTGTGTGCCCTACTCCTAATGCTTGATTGCGCTCATATATTAAAAAAATACTAAAATTATCAGGCAAAATTATATCTATACCCACTTCACCATTTACATTGTGTAAAGCCCCAGAGTGTAATTTTTCATTAAAATTTTGAGTATTATCTGAAACATAAGTATATTTAAAATTAGAGGAACGATTTAAATCAACCATATATTCTATTTTACCATGTCTTTTTATAAAGCAGGTTTCATTTTTTATGCCTGGGCAAAAAGTAGAAACTTTCATTAAATCATCTGACATCGCTATTGCTGTTCTTAATTTTACTGTACTTATGTTCTGATCTTCAACTTTAATTGCACCAATACCAGACTCTGTATATCCATCTAATATAGTGTGACCTGCATCAACTTGAAAGGAAGGGATTAAAATAAAACCATCTTTTTTAATTTCATCTTTTAATTTATGAGTTATATACATCTGGCTACCGTCTCTGCTAGCTTTTATATGTTTGCCGTCTAAAACTGTGAGCATATCTAATTTTAATTTACCAAAACCAATAACGACATCCTTAAATTTTGTATCATTTTCAACTGGAGAGGTAGCATAATAAGTAAGGTTGAATGTA
>CAJQSJ010000062.1 GCA_905612535.1 uncultured Pelagibacteraceae bacterium
GTTAAATCTCTAGTTTTAGAAAAGAAGTTTTTTAAAAGAAAAAAAATTAGGAAAAATTAGAAAAAAAATTTATTTTTATACCATTAAAGATAAAAAATTATTTAATCACTTTAGTAACAAAAACCTCATATTTGAAAATCTGTAATTTTAATTTTTATTATTTTTTTAGGTAATTTAATCTTCCTAGAATTTCATCGCGATCAATGTAATAGCCTTGCAAATGTCTATGGCCCGAATTTGGATCAAAAGCTGTTCTTCCATGTAGAACTCTTCTATTATTGAATGAAAATATATCTCCCGGATTTAGTCTAAACTTAATTTGAAATCTATCATCATGAAGTAGATTTCCGAATCTATGATGAGCTTTATAAACTTTGTTCATCATATCAGGATGACAGTCCAATGCATCCATTGTGGCGATACTAAATCTTATATCGTTGTAATCATTATCTTTAGTTAAAGAAATGGCCGGAGCATGAAAACCTCTAATTGATTCTTGTGTATAATCTTTGTCTCTAAACTTAAGAGGCACGCTCACTAAAGTTTCAAAAATTTCTTTTTCATTATTCCGCAAGTAATCTGCAACTGCAAATCCGTCTACTGCTGACGAGTCTCCTCCTTCCGCGGAATTAATTAAACAATGTAGAAATTGATATCCTGGTGGTGTTTCGAACCAAGGTAAATCCATATGATTTTGCAAAGCGTGTGCTGAATATGCGGAATTATTTGGTTTAGGAACATTGATAACTTCAAAGGGTGTTTTAAAAAAAGTTTCTCTTGTATGGCTTATTCTGTTTAATACAGAAAATGCTGATTCTTTTTCAATAGGTGTATTTTTGACAATAGCAATTCCTTTGTGGTGTAAGATCTCAAGCCATTTTATCAAACCTTGATCAGATGATATTATTTCATTATGTTCTACACTTATTGACCCAAGGTCTTTTTGAAGCGAATTATGCCAGAGTTTATAAACTGAATTATATTGTTTTTTATTTTTTAAAGTATAACAATTTTCTCTAAGCCATTTTGGGTCATAGTAACTAGTGTGATCACCCTCACTCCATTCAATTACTAACTTGCCGTCATCATCAATTTTGAAATCTTTTGCTTTAATATCTGTTGAAACTTTAAGAATATTGAACATTCGATGTCTCGAGTCTTTGTCATGTGCTGTAGAACAATTGTCTCTTAACCAAAGATAGTTAAAATTACTTTTTTCTCCATCAGTCCAAAAAACATCAAGGGACGAACCGTTAGAAGAAACCTTTGAAATATTTATTGTCATTACAATATGATTATGTAAATTTAGATAACAATCAATTCAATTTATAATTGAATCTCATTTTATTATATTAAAAAACATTCTTATGTATAGCTAATTAGAAGCACTAAAAGGTTGAATTTTACTGAATTTCAAGCTGTAATGCGTCAGTTTAAACTAACAATGGAAGGGAAATTAAATGAAATTTCTAAAAAAAATAGGTCTTTCTGTGTTGTTTGCTTCTGTATTAACACTAGGAACAACTAGTGCAAATGCTGAATGTAAAGCAAGACTTGGAGATTTCGACTGGAGTAGCGCCAACATCCACACTGCAATAGCAGATTTTATTCTTACAAATGGATATGGTTGCAAAGTAGAAGTTACAAAAGGAAGTACCACACCAATTATGGCTGCACACTATGATAAGCAGTTAGATGTAATTACTGAAGTTTGGTATGACAATATTATTGCTAATTATGAGCCTCATGTAGAAGCAGGCACAATTATGAATATTGGAGTTAATACACCAGACTCTCAGCAAGCGTTCTACGTAGATAAAACTACTGCTGACAAATATAATTTAAAATCAGTTGAAGATATGAAAGATCCAAAAATAGCTGCGCTATTTAAAGATCCAGAAGACCCTTCAAAAGGTAGAATGACTAGCTGTATATCAGGTTGGACTTGTTACACAGTAAACTTGGTAAAACAAAAAGAATATGGTTTAGATAAATTCTATACTAACTTTGATCCTGGTTCAGGTGGAGCATTAGATGCTGCTATCGCAGGTGCGTTTGCTAAGAAAAAACCAATCTTTACATACTACTGGGCGCCAACTGGCTTAATGGGCAAAGTTGATCTAGTTAGATTGAAAGAACCTAAGTTCAGCAAAAAATGTTGGGACGACATGTCTGCAGTTGTAGAAGATATTAAAGCAAATGGACCAGATGCTTATAAACCAAGCTGTGCATGTGAATATAGAGATATGGCTCTAACAAAATCTGTTTTAACTGAATGGGCCAAAGCTCATCCAAAAGAAACTAAATTTTTAGAGAAATACAGCATTCCTACAGCTACAGTTAACAAAATGTTAGCCTTCTACGAAGATGAGTCAGATGGTGACATGGAACTTACAGCTAAAGAGTTCCTAAAAACTGAAAGTATGTGGAAAAATTGGCTTCCAGCAGACGTAGCTAAAAAAGTAAGCGCGGCTCTGTAATTTTACTATTTAAATAATTTTGAAAGAGCCCTTAACCGGGCTCTTTCTTTTATTAATCCTTACTAAACATATGAAAAAAAATAAAAAACTATATGTAAACTTAGGTTTGTTATCATTTTTTATATGGTTATTAATTTTTAGTTACAATTCATCAAAAAGAAAACCGGAACATGTAAGTGAGTTGTTAAATGATTTTTCTTGGCTGCGCCAATGGCCTAAGTGGCTAGATTTACCTTTAATGAAATATATAAACATAGTTTTTAAAAAGTTAAATGAAACTTATGGATGGATTTTTGAAGCAATAAATAATTTTTTGCTCTGGCAGCTAATGACATTAAAAAACTTTTTAATTTTAGCACCATGGCCAATTGTTGTTCTAGGAGTAGCTGCAATAGCTTACTTTGCAAGTGGGAAAAAAGTAGGAACAACAGTTTTTGTAGGATTTTGTACTTTTTTTATTGGTTTTTTACATCCAGTTTTTTGGTCAAAAGCAATCGAGACAACTTCAATAATGCTAATTAGCATATTCCTATGCATTACTTTTGGAATTCCTGTTGGAATCTTAATGTCACGAAGCGAAAGAATAAGAGATAAAATTCTTCCTGTATTAGATTTAATGCAAACGATTCCAGCCTTCGTTTATTTAATTCCAGGTATAATGTTATTTGGCCTCGGTGCAGTTCCAGCAATTATTGCTACATTTATTTATGCTGTTCCACCGTTAGTACGACTAACAGATTTAGGAATTAGATTAGTTGATAAAGAAGTTACTGAAGCAGCAGATGCATTTGGTGCTGATCAAAAACAAAAATTATTTGGAGTTCAGTTACCTTTAGCTCTTCCAAATATAATGCAAGGAATTAACCAAGCCACTATGATGGCGCTTGCAATGGTAGTTATAGCCTCAATGATAGGAACAAGAGGTCTTGGTGATGAAGTTTTATTGGGATTGCAACAATTAAATGTAGGTAGAGCAGCCGAAGCAGGTATTGCAATAGTTTTATTAGCAATTGTTTTAGATCGAATAACACAATCTTATGGCGAGAGGCTTCAAGCAAGAAATATGCCAATAAAAAAGGAGAAAAAATAATGTCAAAAATAGAAATTAATAATATTTACAAAATTTTTGGAAACGAACCTCAATCTGTTTTGCCTATGGTTCAAGATGGAGCAACTAAAGAAGAGGTGCTTGAAAAAACAGGTCATACAGTAGGTTTAGACAATGTTTCAATTAAAATAGAAGAAGGTGAAACTTTTGTATGCATGGGTTTGTCGGGTTCAGGAAAATCTACTTTAATAAGACATATTAATAGATTAATAGATCCAACTTCAGGAGACATACAAGTGGATGGCCTCAATGTAATGAATTGCAATCCTAAAGAGTTAATTGATTTTAGAAGACATAGTATTAGCATGGTATTTCAAAGGTTTGGTTTGTTTCCTCATAAAACTGTAATGCAGAATGTTGGTTATGGCTTAGAGGTACAGGGAATAAAAAAGGATGAAATAAATATAAGGGCTATGGAAAAAATAGAAGCAGTTGGTTTAACAGGATTTGAGCATCAATATCCAAGTCAACTATCTGGAGGCATGCAGCAGCGAGTAGGTCTCGCTAGAGCGCTAGCTACAGATGCAGATATAATGTTAATGGATGAAGCGTTCAGCGCACTAGACCCTTTAATTAGAAGCGACATGCAAAAACAACTAATGGATTTACAAGCAAAATTAAAAAAAACAATAGTTTTCATAACTCACGATTTAGATGAGTCTTTAAAGCTAGGTGACCATATAGCAATTTTGAATGCAGGAAAATTAGTTCAAGTTGGAACACCTGTTGAAATTATTATGAACCCGGCTGATGATTATGTAAAAGCATTTGTTAAAGATGTAAACAGAACAAAAGTTATCAAAGCTAAAGTAATAATGACACCAAGCAATCAATTTAAAGATAAAGATAAATCTAATAATAGAATTAAAATAAATGAAGAACAATTTTTAGAAGAATTTTTATCTAAAATCGTTTGCAGCGATACTACTGTTGAGGTGGTAGATAAAAAAGGTGATATAAAAGGTTATATTACAAATAAAGAATTGGAAACTTCACTTATCAAGTCATAAGTTATGACTGATCAATCTCTTAAAAACAAAAAAATAGTTATATCTGCTGGCGCTTCCGGAATAGGGTGGGCCACTACAAAGGTATGTATATCAAGAGGTGCCAAAGTTTTTCTGTGTGACATTAATGAGAAATTAATTAATAGAATTAATAAAAATACTAAGTATAAAAACAAAATATTTGCCTATGAATGTGATGCCTCTAATGAAAATGATGTAATTGATTTTTTTTCAAAAGTTTTAAAAAAAACAAAAAAAATAGACGCTTTAATTAATAACGTAGGAATAGCGGGACCCACAGGAACCTTAGATAAACTTGATTCAGGAGAGTGGGAAAGAACGCTTCAAGTAAATGTGGTAAGTCATTTTTATTTTACTAAACAAGCTATTCCAATTATTAAAAAAAATAAAAAAGGCTCTATTATTAATCTATCATCAGGGGCTGGAATAATGGGTTTTCCTTTAAGATCTCCTTATGCCGCAAGTAAATGGGCAATAGTTGGATTAACAAAAACTTTAGCAATCGAACTTGGAAAATTTAAAATAAGAGTAAACGCAATTTGTCCAGGAACCATCAAAGGAGATCGCATGGAAAGAGTAGTCCGCGATAAAGCAAGATTTTTAAAAATTTCACAAAGTGTGGTCGAGAAAGAATTTATTTCAATGGCCTCTATGAATAGTTGGGTTTATGAAGATGATATTGGAAAAATGTGTGCATTTTTGATCTCTAATGATTCGGAAAGAATATCAGGACAAATTATTGGAGTAGATGGCAATGCTACAAGATTAGATTAATTATTTATGTTTTGTAAGTTTTAACTTTTCTCTTGTTTCAGCTGGCGTCATAATGGACGAACCTAAATCATTAATAATTCTTATAGCCTTTTCTACTAATTGAGCATTAGTTGCTAACTTTCCTTTAGACAAATATAAATTATCTTCAAGTCCCACACGTGGATTTCCACCCATAACAACCGTTTGAGCAACATAAGGCATTTCATTTTTTGAAATAGCAAACCCAGACCAAATAGCTTCTTTTGGCATGATGTCAATCATGGCTTGCATTGCCAAAGGAGTTGCTGGCGCACCCCATGGAATACCTAAACATAACTGAAACATTGGCGGGTCACTTAACAAACCTTCTTTATATAGCTGTGATCCAAACCACATGTTTCCTAAATCAAAAGCTTCTATTTCCGGTTTAACACCGATTTCTTTTAACTTTTTTGCAGCTTTTCTTAAATCTTTTGGAGTATTTACTGTAATAACAGAACTATCGCCAAAATTTAAAGTTCCGCAATCTAAAGTACAAATTTCTGGAAGCAATTGTTCTGCATTAGAAATTCTTTCCATAACGTTAGCCATATCTGTAAGTGGTCCAAAATCGAGTGGATTTTTTCCTTGGCCAATATCAAGGTCACCACCCATTCCAGTTGTTAAGTTTAAAATAATATCTGTGTCACTAGAACGAATACGGTCTACAACTTCTTTATACAATTCTATTCTTCTACTTGGTTTACCGTCATTTTCTCTAACATGAATATGGGCAATGGCGGCGCCAGCTTTAGCAGCTTCTATCGCAGCGTTTGCAATTTGTTTTGGTGTTTTTGGTAAATCTGGATGCTTGTTGGCGGTATCACCCGACCCTGTTATAGCACATGAAACAAAAACTTTTGGATTCATAAATTTTATCTTTTATTTTAAAATCTAACATCACACAACACTATAGTCGACTTAAAAATTAACCATTTTTTGAAAAGCAAAACCTTTGCTATGCTAGAATATATAGACATTACAATTGTTAGTGTAGTTAATATTTATTTAACCCATTTGGAATAATCAAATACTGTAAAATTTTTTACATAATTTAACGTATGAATTCCTCTTATGTTTTTCTCGTAGTTCGGTAAAATCATTCTTATTTTTTCTTCTTTATATTTGTTTTTTAAAATATTTGAAATTTTATTAACTGAAATAAATGCACCATAATTACCAGGTACGTAGGCTTGGCTAATTCTGTAGATACTTTTGTTTGATTCCTTT
>CAJQSJ010000063.1 GCA_905612535.1 uncultured Pelagibacteraceae bacterium
AAAAAGTTGTAATTGTTTCATCAGGAGCTATTGCTTTTGGTTGTGAATTTTTAGGTATTGAAAAAAAAAACCTAAAAGTTGATAAAAGCCAGGCTGTTTCTTCAGTGGGACAAATTGAACTAATGAATTTTTACAAAAAAATTTTTGGCAAAAATAAAATTAAAATTTCACAAATATTATTAACATTAGACGATACTGAAAAACGAAGAAGATCTATAAATGCAAGACGGACAATTGATAATTTGTTAGAAATGGGAATCATTCCAATAATTAATGAAAATGATACTACCGCAACAACAGAAATAAAATACGGAGATAATGATAGACTTGCAGCAAGAGTATCACAAATAATTGGTGGGGACTGCTTGATTTTATTATCTGATGTTGATGGTTTATATACTACAAATCCAAAAGTAAATAAAAAAACTAAATTAATAAAAATTGTAAAAGAAATAGATGAAAATATAATAAAGTATGCAACAAAAAAAGAAAATTTTTACGGCTCGGGCGGGATGAAAACTAAAATTGAAGCAGCAAAGATTTGTCAACTTGCTGGCTGTTATATGGCTATAGCAAATGGTCATGAGAAAAATCCAATAAAAAAAATGATTAATAATAAAAAGTGTACTTGGTTTATTCCAAAAATTTCTAAACTTGATGCTAGAAAAAAATGGATAATTGGTTCCGTCTCACCAAAAGGTGAGATCATTGTTGACTCTGGTGCAGTAAATGCAATTAAAAATGGTAAAAGCCTTTTACCAGCTGGCGTGCTAAAAGTTCTTGGATTTTTTGAAAAGGGAGATCATGTATTAGTTAAAAACCAGGATAATGTAGAATATGCAAGAGGATTAGCTTCATTTTCATCTAGAGAAGTTGAAAAAATAAAAGGATCTCATAGCAGAGAAATAAAGAATATCTTAGGTTATTCCAGCAGAGAAGAAATTATTCATAAAGACGATTTGGTAAAGCTGTAAAATGTCTCAAAATTTATATATGAAAAAAATAGGAGAAAATGCTGTTAGCTCTCTTAAGCAAATTTCAAATCTTAATATCAAAAAAAAAAATTCTACCCTAAAACTATTTAGTTATTTTTTAAAAAAAAATTTAAAATTGATTTTAAAAGCAAACAAACTAGATTTGCTAAAAGCAAAAAAAAATAAAAATTATGATACTAATAGATTGCATTTAAATGAAAAAAAAATTTACCAAATTATAAAGTCCTTAAAAAAAATAATAAAATTTAAAGATCCTGTTGGCAAAACCTTAGCTTCGTGGAAACGACCAAATGGAATAGTAATAAAAAAAGTTTCCATACCCCTTGGTGTTGTTGGTGTCATCTATGAAAGTAGACCGAATGTCACTGCTGACGTTGCTGCTTTATGCTTCAAAACAGGAAACCCGGTAATTTTACGAGGTGGTTCTGAAGCTTACTATTCCAACAAAATAATATCAAATTTATTTAGAAAAGCTCTTATAAAAAAAAAATGTAATAAAAATTTTGTTCAATTAATTGAAAGTAAAGATAGAAAACATGTTGATTATCTTTTATCCAAAATGAAACAATATGTTGATATTATTGTTCCAAGAGGTGGAAAAAATTTAGTAAAAAAAGTCCAGGCAATATCTACCGTTCCAACTATTGGACATCTTGAAGGAATATGTCATGTGTATATAGATTCAGATGCAAATATAGATATGTCTATTAAAGTTGTTAAAAATGCAAAAATGAGAAATTTTAGTATTTGTGGAGCTGCAGAAACTTTACTTATAGATAGAAAATGTTTAAAAACTCATTGCAATCCAATACTAACTGAACTGTCCAAAGCCGGTTGTGAAATTATTGGTGATAGAATTATAAAAAAATATTTTGGAAATAAAATTAAAATTGCGACAGAAAATGATTGGAATACTGAATATCTATCTCCTAAAATTTCAGTAAAAGTCGTAAATGGAGTTAAAGACGCCATAGATCATATTAATAAATATGGAACTTCTCATACGGATAGCATAGTAACTAAAAATAAAAAAACTGCAGAAAAATTTCTCCTAGGCGTTAAAAGTGCAATAGCTATTCATAACGCATCTACACAATTTGCTGATGGAGGTGAATTTGGCTTTGGTGCTGAAATAGGAATATCTACTGAAAGATTACATCCAAGAGGTCCTGTAGGTCTTGATCAGCTTACTACTTATAAATATATTTTACACGGAAAAGGACAAGTAAGGAAATAACTATTGGTAAATAAAAAATTAAATAAAATTGGCATATTGGGAGGAAGTTTTGATCCTCCTCACGCTGGTCATGTTTATATATCTAAACTAGCTCTTAAAAAACTTAAATTAAATGAAGTTCTTTGGTTTGTTACAAAACAAAACCCACTAAAAAAAAAGGCTTATTTAAGTAAGAATTTAAGAATCAAACTATCAAGAAATATACTTAAAAATGAAAAAAAAATTTTTGTAAAATTGCTTAACGATAAAATTAATTCGGAAAATACTTTCAATTTACTTAAAAATCTAAAAAATAAAAATAAAAATAGTAAATTATATTTTTTAATGGGAGCAGACAACATGATAAAACTTCATAAATGGGAAAAATGGAAAAAAATTCCTTCAGTTGCAAAAATAGTTGTTTTTGCTAGATCTAACTATTCTACGTTAGCATTAAAATCTGTCGCAGCTAAGCGCCTACAAAAAGAAGATTGGCTGTACATATCTGGAAATAAAATAAATATTTCATCTTCATTAATTAGAAATTTTTGATAAGATAAAGTTAATGCAATTAAAAGAAGTTCAAAAAATCAAAAACGAAATAGAAAAAATGTTAAATGGTAATAAGGCAACTGACATAAAGTCTATTTGCTTGAAAGATAAAAGTTCTATCGCTGACTTCATGATAATAGCAAGCGGTAACTCTTCACGCCATATCCAGGCTTTGGCTGAAATTTTGTTAGATGACCTAAAAAAAAAAGGTTTTGATGATTGCCATTTAGAAGGAAAAAATAGTAATGATTGGAAACTTGTAGATGCGAAAGATATAATAGTTCATATTTTCCACCCAGAAAAAAGAAAGCTTTATAACTTGGAGAGAATGTGGTCTGAATTAGTTCCAAGAGAAAGATTAACAATATGAAAATAAAAAATTTATTAATTATAGCTATAATATTCTTGAATTTTTTTGGAATGGCTTATTCTAAAAGTCCTGATAATATTTATGAAAAAATAGATCTCTTCAGTCAAGTTTTAGAAAAAATACAAGATGAATATGTAGAAGAAGTAGATCAATCAGAAGTAATTGACTCTGCTATAAATGGTGTTCTTCAATCGTTAGACCCATATTCTAGCTATATGAGTCCTGAAGTTTTTGATGAAATGCAAACTGAAACTAGTGGAGAATTTGGTGGTTTAGGTATTGAAGTTAGCATGGAAGCGGGTGTCGTAAAAGTTATAACTCCTATTGATGACACTCCTGCGGCGAAAGCTGGAATAAAATCTGGTGATTACATAGTTAAGATAAATGGTGAACAAGTCCAAGGGAAAAGTCTCATGCAAGCGGTAAATCTAATGCGAGGACCAGTTGATTCATCTATTGAACTCACCGTAAGAAGAAAAGGCTTAAAAAAAGCTAAAAACTTTAAAATTGTTAGACAAATAATTGAAGTTAAATCTGTAACTGCTAAAACAATTGATAAAAAAATAGGATACTTAAGACTAAGAGCTTTTAATCAAAATAGTGCCAACCAATTAAAAAAAGAAATTTCAAAGTTAGAAAAAAATAACAAGTTAACAGGATACGTTTTTGATTTGAGAAATAATCCAGGTGGATTGTTGTCTCAAGCGATTAAAATTTCAGATTTTTTTCTTGATGATGGTGAAATAGTATCAACTAAAGGAAGAAAAAGAAGAGAAAATAGAAAATTTTTTGCAAAAAAAGGTGATAAAATTAATGGAAAACCTTTAATTGTATTAATTAATAACGGATCAGCTTCAGCTTCTGAAATTGTTGCCGGAGCACTTCAGGATCATAAAAGAGCAATTTTACTCGGCGAAACAAGTTATGGAAAAGGCTCGGTTCAATCAATAATACCTCTAAAAAATAGAGGTGCAATTAGATTAACTATTTCTAAATATTATTTACCTTCTGGAAAGTCTATTTCTGAAATAGGTGTTTCGCCTGATATTCAAGTTTTAGAAGAGGGCGAAGAATTCTCAATCAATACTAATACAGACAATCAATTAAATTACGCTATTAAATTATTTAACGGTTAATGTTAATGAACAAGTATAAAAATCTACCTCTGAGAGTTGGGGTGGGAATAATTTTGTTAAATAAAAATAATAAAATATTTGTTGCAAAAAGAATTGATAATCAAAAAGGCAATTATTGGCAAATGCCCCAGGGTGGCGTTGACTTAAATGAAAAACTTTTGCAGGCCGCAAAAAGAGAGTTAGAAGAAGAAACTAGTATAAAATCTGTTGAATTAATAAAAGAATTTGATGGGTGGCTGGAATACAATTTGCCAAAAAACCTTTTAGGTAAAATCTGGAAAGGAAAATACAGGGGTCAAAAGCAAAAATGGTTTGTAATGAAATTTTTAGGAAACGATGAAGAAATTAATATTAAAACTAAACATCCTGAATTCTTGGAATGGAAATGGATTGAGCTTGGTAAACTTACTGAAGTTGCTGTAAATTTCAAACTAAATGTTTATAAAAAAATTAAGGAAAAGGTAAAAATAATTATTAATTAAGAGATTTAAGTGTATCAATTTTTTGATCAATTAAATATTTATCTTGATCGCTGATTTCACTGCCATTTGAATCCTCTTCCGTTTTTTTGAGAATTTTTTCAATTTTATGTTTGTCCATATCCTTAACATTAAAAATTGAACTTGTTAAAATTGATAAATTATTATTTTTGAATTCGACAATACCATCCTCAACATAATAGCTTTCTTGGGTTGATTTAAAAAAAATTTTTATTATACCTGGCTTTAAAAATGAAATAATTGAAATATGATCTTTTAATATTCCCATTTCACCTTCAAAGGCAGGGATAACAATTTCTGTAACGTCATCTCTTGAAAGAAAAGATTTTTCTGGATTTAATATTTCTACTTTAAATTCTTCGCTCATTATGCGGCTGCATCTTTAGCCATTTTCTCTGCTTTTGCTATAGCTTCTTCAATTGTTCCTACCATATAAAAAGCTGCTTCAGGCAAATGATCATAATCTCCTTTGCAAATTTCATCAAAACCTTTGATTGTAGATTCTAAGTCTACTAGTTTTCCTGGTGAACCTGTAAATACTTCTGCAACAAAAAAAGGTTGTGATAAAAATCTTTGGATTTTTCTAGCTCTTGCTACTGTTAATTTATCTTCTTCAGATAGTTCGTCCATCCCCAATATGGCGATAATATCTTGTAAAGATTTATAAGTTTGTAAAATCTTTTGCACTTCCCTTGCAACTCTATAATGTTCATCCCCAACTATTCTTGGGTCTAAAATTCTAGATGTTGAATCTAGCGGATCTACAGCTGGATAGATTCCAATTTCTGCTATTTGTCTAGACAATACCGTTGTTGCATCCAAGTGGGCAAAAGATGTAGCAGGTGCAGGATCTGTTAAATCATCGGCTGGAACATAAATTGCCTGTACTGATGTAATTGATCCTTTGTTAGTTGTTGTAATTCTTTCTTGAAGATTACCCATATCCGTTGCAAGTGTAGGCTGATATCCCACGGCTGATGGAATTCTTCCTAATAGTGCAGACACTTCTGAACCTGCTTGTGTAAATCTAAAGATGTTATCAACGAAGAAAAGTACATCTTGACCTTCTTTATCTCTAAAATACTCTGCTACAGTTAAACCTGTTAAGGCAACTCTGGCTCTAGCTCCTGGAGGTTCGTTCATTTGACCATACACCAATGCTGCTTTTGAGCCTTTTCCTTCGGGTTTAATAACTCCAGAGTCTATCATTTCATGATAAAGATCATTTCCTTCTCTGGTTCTTTCTCCAACTCCAGCAAACACAGAAAATCCACCATGTGCTTTTGCTACGTTATTAATTAATTCCATAATAAGAACCGTTTTGCCAACACCGGCACCTCCGAATAGGCCAATTTTTCCACCTTTAGCATATGGCGCTAATAAATCAATTACTTTAATTCCAGTTACAAGAATTTCGGTTTCCGTTGATTGATCGCTAAATTCAGGTGCCGATCTATGAATAGACCACTTTTCTTTTGTTTTAACTTCACCTTTTTCATCAATGGGTTCACCTATTACATTCATAATTCTTCCTAAAGTTTCTGGTCCAACTGGAACTTGAATGGGAACACCTGTAGCAATTACATCATGCCCTCTTTTCAAACCTTCTGTAGCATCCATTGCAATTGTTCTAACGCTTGATTCTCCAAGGTGTTGTGCAACTTCTAAAACTAATCTGTTATCACCATTTTTACATTCTAATGCTGATAAAATTTCTGGTAATTCTCCATCAAATTTAACGTCTACTACTGCTCCAATAATTTGTGTAATTTTTCCTTTGCTCATAATTATAAACTTTCTGCTCCTGATATAATTTCAATTAATTCTTTAGTAATTGCTGCTTGCCGACTTCTATTATACTCTATAGTAAGTTTATCAACCATATCACCCGCATTTCTAGTTGCACTATCCATTGCACTCATTCTTGAACCTTGTTCGCTAGCTGAATTTTCTAACATTGCTTTAAAAATCTGAGTAGCAATATTTTTAGGTAATAAATTACTTAAAATTTCATCCTCTTCTGGTTCAAATTCATAATTATCTTCAGATGAACTTCCTTCTGCGTCGGATGCTTTTAAAGGTATTATTTGTTGTTCTTGTGGTATTTGAGTTATTACGTTTTTAAATTGATTATAAAAAATAGTGCATATGTCAAATTCTTTTTTTTCAAAATTATTAATTATTATTTTGCTAACTTTTTCTGCATCTATGTAATTAACTATTTTAGAATCTTTAAAAGATAATCTTTCAATAATATTATTTTTATAAATTCTTTTTAATTGATCATAACCCTTTGTTCCCACTGTTATAATTTTTAAATTCTTTCCTTCATTTAAAATTTTTTGAAAATACGATTTTGCTTTTCTAATAATGTTTGTATTAAAACCTCCACAAAGACCTCTATCCGAAGTCAAAACCACACATAAATGTATTTTATTTTCACCGGTTCCTGAAAGTAATTTAGGAGCATTTTCTTTATCAGAGATCCCATTAGAAAGGTTAAGAATGATATTGTTCATTTTTTCAGAGTATGGTCTTCCTTTTTCGGCGCCCTCTTGAGCTCTTCTAAGTTTTGCAGCCGCAACCATTTTCATGGCCTTTGTTATCTTTTGCGTAGATTTTACGCTAGCTATTCTTTTTTTTAAATCATCTAAACTTGCCATATATTGCTAACTAAAATTCTTTTTAAGTTGTATTATAACTTCTACTAATAATTTTTCAGTATTTTCTTCAAGTTTTCCTGAGATTAAAATAGATTCTAAAATCTCTGGTTTTTCAGACTTGCATTTTTCAATAATTTGTGTCTCAAAATTATCAATATTTTTAAGCTCTATATCATCCAGATAACCTTTGACTCCACAAAAAACTGAAATCACTTGTTCGGCTACTGTCATTGGAGAATATTGCTTTTGTTTTAAAAGTTCAGTTAATTTTGAACCTCTATTTAGAAGTTTTTGTGTTGAAGCATCAAGGTCAGAACCAAATTGAGCAAATGCAGCCATTTCTCTGTATTGTGCAAGCTCTAATTTCATTGATCCAGAAACTTTTTTCATTGCCTTAGTTTGTGCAGATGAACCAACTCTAGATACTGACAAGCCCACATTTATAGCAGGTCTAATTCCTTGGTTGAATAATTCTGTTTCAAGAAATATCTGCCCATCAGTAATTGAAATTACGTTAGTTGGTATAAAGGCAGAAACGTCTCCACCTTGTGTTTCGATAATTGGTAAAGCTGTTAAAGAACCACCACCATGTTCGTCGCTAAGTTTAGCTGCTCTTTCGAGCAACCTACTATGTAAATAAAAAACATCGCCCGGATATGCTTCTCTTCCGGGCGGTCTTCTTAATAAAAGAGACATTTGTCTATAGGCTACTGCCTGTTTAGATAAATCATCATAAATAATTAAAGCATGCATCCCATTATCTCTAAAATATTCTCCCATGGTGCAGCCTGTGTACGGTGCTAAAAATTGAAGTGGGGCAGCATCTGAAGCTGTAGCAGCTACGATAGTCGTATACTCCATTGCTCCAGCTTCTTCTAAAGTTTTCTGAATTTGCCTAACTGTAGATCTTTTTTGTCCTATAGCTACATATATACAATAAAGTTTTTGTTTTTCGTCATCCGATTCATTGATTTTTTTTTGATTAATAATAGCATCAATGGCAACTGCAGTTTTTCCAGTTTGCCTATCACCAATAATTAATTCACGTTGACCTCTTCCAATTGGAACCAAACTATCAATTGATTTTAATCCAGTTTGCATTGGTTCGTTAACTGATTTTCTTGGAATAATTCCTGGAGCTTTTACTTCAACTCTACTTCTTTTTAATCCTTTGTCTAAAGCGCCTTTGCCATCAATTGGATTGCCTAGACCGTCAACAACTCTTCCTAACAATTCTTTTCCAACTGGAGCATCAACAATAGAACCTGTTCTTTTAACAATATCTCCCTCTTTGATAGCTCTATCTTCCCCAAAAATTACAACGCCAACATTTTCACTTTCTAAATTTAACGCCATGCCTTTCGATCCATCAGAAAATTCTACCATCTCTCCTGCTTGGACGTTATCTAGTCCATATATCCTTGCAATACCATCTCCAACAGAAAGCACCTGGCCAACCTCAGAAACTTCAGCCTTTTCTCCAAATTTTTTAATTTGTTCTTTTAAAATTTTTGTTACTTCTGAAGGATTTATTTGCATACTAGGCGTCTACCATTTTTGTTTCTAATATTTTTAATTTCGATTTAATTGAAGTGTCAACCATAATACTACCTACTTGTATAATTAAGCCAGCTATCAAACTCGGGTCATATTTATACTCTATATTTAAATTTGACTTAAAATTTTTTGATAATTCAGATTCTATGTTTTTATGTTCTTCTTTTGAAAGTTCTTTTGATGAAATTAATTTTGCCTTTAGTTCGCCTTTACTTTTAGAAAGCAAATTTAAAAAACTATCAATAATTTTACTTAAGAAAAATAGTCTATTTTTAATAGAAATAAATCCTAAAAAATCTTTTGAAGATTTTGAAAAATTATTTTGATTGGTTATTTTGTCTATAACATTTTTTTTATCATCTGGTGATACGGTCGGGCTTATAATAAAATCTTCAAAATCAGGGTTTGATTTTAATAATTGATGTAAACTTTTCATTTCATTTTCTGCATTATCTAATTCGTTTCTTTCCTTAGAAGTTTCAAAAAGAGCTAATGCATAACTTTTTGATGTTGCATTTGAAAATGTTGATTTTGAACTCATTCTTAGCTCCTAAAAGACTCGTTTTGTATGGGATTATGTTGTTAAATTCAACATTTTCTATTGTATCTTTTTGTCTTATTAAGGTTAATAAAACCTTGTATTAGCTGAAATTAACTGGATCAACATCAACCTCAAGTTTTATTCCTGCCTGCATTTTTATTTTATTTAAGGATTGTGCTAGGTATTTTTGGATAAAAATATTCTTTGGATATCTGATTAAAATTCTACATCTATATTTTTTTTTTATTTTATTAATTGGGGCCACCACTGGACCTAGAATGTTAATATTATTTATTTTAGGAAGTTTTAACTTTATGGTTACGGCAAATTTCATTATTAAAATCTCACTATCACCAGAAATAATTAACGATATAAGTCGATAAAAAGGAGGTAGTTTTTTTTCTTTTCTTAATAAAAGTTCTTTTTGTAAAAAAGCTTCTGGATTATTTTTTATTATGTTTAAAAGGATTTCATCTTCCGGGGTATAAGTTTGAAAATAAATAGCCGATTCACTTCCTGCTCGTCCTGCTCTTCCACTTAATTGATGATACAACTGGACATTCTTTTCGGCTGATCTTAGATCATAACCGTGAGCTGAAAAATCACTATCTACTACAACGATACAATTTAACTTAGGAAAATGAAAACCTTTAGATAAAAGTTGTGTTCCAACTAAAATGTCTATTTCTTGTTTTTCAACTTTTTTAATTAATAAATTTGTAATTTTACTTTTTTTCAATGTGTCGCTAGAAAACATTTCTATTATTTTATTTGGATATATTTTTTTAAGTTCTAAAAAAATTCTTTCAATTCCCGGTCCGCAGAATACCAAATCACATTTTTTTTTATCTTTACATGTTCTATCTAATATAGATTTATGTCCACAATGATGGCAAAGCAATTTATTTAATTTTTTATGGAAGTTCAGATTAATTGAACAATTGGGGCATTCAAATTTAATTCCACATTTTTTGCAAATTACAAATGGTGAATATCCTCTTCTATTTAAGAAAAACAATACCTGGTCTCCTTTATCTAAATATTTATTAACCGCAGTAATTGTTTTTTTAGCAATCCAAAAACCTTTTTCTAAATTTTCGTTATGTAAATTTATTATTTCAACTTTGGGTAAAGCGGCAGATTTATATCTTTTTGTTAATTTTGTAATAGAGTATTTTTTGTTAATAATATTATTATATGTTTCTATCGAAGGTATTGAAGTAACTAAATTAATTGGAATATTTTCTAATGAAGCTCTTGTAATGGCCATGTCTCTAGCATTATAAGAAACACCTTCGTCTTGTTTGTATGAAACATCATGTTCCTCGTCCACAACAATTATTCCTAGATCGTTAAAGGGCAAAAATAAGGAAGATCTTGCGCCTATTACTATTTTAATTTTACTTTCAGATATGCCTTTCCAAATTATTGATTTATTTTTTTTAGAAGTAGCAGAATGCCAAATTGCTGGTTCTGCTCCAAAAAAATCTTCAAATCTTGTTTTGAATTGATTGGTGAGTGCAATTTCCGGGAGCAAGATTAATGCTTGTTTGTTTTTTTTTACAATATCTTTAATTCTTTCAAAATATACTAACGTTTTTCCTGATCCAGTCACACCTTCCAATACATTAACTTTATAGTTTTCTCCTAAATTTCTAATAAAGGATAAAGATTTTTTTTGTTCTTCGTTTAATGACAATTCTTTTATATTTTTTTTTATTTCAAATTTATCAAACTCTTTGCTAAAAGATTTTGTAACGACGGTCTTATTTAACAAAGACATTTTTAAAGCCATTCCTAGTGGAACTAGGTTATATCTTGAAAACCAAGAGATAAAATTAATCATAGATTTGTTTAAGCTTTTTACATTTAATTTTTTAGAAATTTTTTTTATCTTAAATTTTTTTTCAGTTTTTTGCTGATCTGGCCAAATTACACCAGTTAGTTCAACAGATCCAAACGGAGCTTGGACAAAATCCCCTGGATTAAGTTTTTCTTCGATTGTGCTTTCATATGTAAAAGGGAAGTCAAAAATTTTTGGAAAAAGAACTGCTACTTTCATTTATATAAAAAAAAATTTCTAGTTTTTTTGCTAATATTAGAATTTAATATGTTTTTAAGTTCGCTAAAAATTCTTGATTGCATTCTTAATTCTAATAATTTCCATGTATAGGGAATTAGCTTTAAATATCTATCTTTTTTATCTCTTTTATAGAGTCTTGAAAAAATACCTATAATTTTTAAACTTCTTTGAACAGACAGTATGTTGAAATCGTTTAAAAAAAATTGTTTATTAATCTTATGATCACTAGTAGTATTGTTTATATAGTAGGTATAAATGCTATTTTTAAGTTTTTCACTAGTGTTTATTCTTACATCGTCAATTAATGAAACTAAATCATATGCGGGGTTTCCAATTAATGCATCTTGGCTATCCAGTATGCCTATCTTATTTCCAACCTTCATTAAATTTTGTGAATGATAATCTCTATGAACAAAGTGGCTATTTGTAAAATATAGTTTTTTATAGATTTTAGATAAAATTTTTTTTGTTTTGATTTTAATACTTAAAACTTTTTTTTTTTTATAAACTAATGGTAAGTACCAGTCAAAAAAAAGATTTGATTCTTTTTCTAAATACTTTAGTGAGTAGTTTTCCACTGAATGGGATTTATTTATGATATTTTTTATTTTTTTTTCTGGTTTAATTTTTTGAATATTTAAAAGTAAATTTACTAATTTTTTATAAATACTTAATTTATCTTTTTTTTTTATTAAAATTTTATGAAATGATAGATCCCCAAAGTCTTCTATAAGAATTGTTCCTTTTTTATAGTTATGTGAAAATAATTTTGGTGCTAAAAATTTTTTGTCTCTTAGAAATTTATTTATTGCAGCATAAGCTACTAGATTAGAGTACTTATTCTTTTTTGCAGATACTAAAATTTTATACTTTTTATTAATTAAAACTCTAGAAAATGTTCTAGCAGAAGCATCGCTAGTAAGCGCTTTTATTTTAGATTTCATTAAATTTAAAACTTTTCCATTTTCCAAAACCTATGATTTTAACTTTTCTTGTATCCGGTAAGTTTGAGTGTTCAAAAAATATTTCAATTCTTTCTTTTGGTTTCTTTTTAATTAATTCTGGCCATTCTATAATTTTTATATCATTTGCAGTTTTTTCAAATATTCCTAGCTCAGCAATATCATTATAATTTTTTAACCTATAAAGATCATAATGAAGAATAGATATATTTTTAATTTTATACTCATAAAGTATATTAAAAGTAGGGCTTAAAATTTCACTTTTTTTAAGCTTATTCTTACATTCAAGATAATTAATAAAAAAACGTACAAAGGTTGTTTTACCTACTCCAATTTCTCCATGTAGAAAAATTACATCTCTTGTCTTTACAATTTTTGATAAATTTTCTGAGAACTTTTGAGTATCTCTAATTGATCTTATTTCCATGTAACTACTAAAATTTTAGTAGCGGTAGGTATCCGGTTTAAATGGCCCCTTTGTGTCTACGCTAATATAATCTGCTTGATCTTTTGATAATTTTGTTAATTTTGCTCCTACCTTTTCTAAATGGAGCATAGCAACTTTTTCGTCTAGATGTTTTGGTAAAACATAAACTTTTTTCTCATATTTATCAGGATTGTTCCACAGCTCAATTTGGGCAATAGTTTGATTTGTAAAAGATGCACTCATAACAAAACTAGGATGGCCTGTTGCACATCCTAAGTTAACTAGTCTCCCCTCTGCTAATAATATAATTCTTTTTTTACTTGGAAGCTCTATTTCATGAACTTGCGGCTTAATTTCTGTCCATTTGTAATTTTTTAGCGCCTCGACCTGAATTTCATTATCAAAATGTCCAATATTACAAAGTATGGATCTATCTTTCATCATTCTCATATGATCGGCAGTAACAATATCTTTGTTTCCTGTTGCTGTGACTACTATATCGGCATCTTTTATAGCATCATCCATTAACACTACTTCATAACCTTCCATAGCAGCTTGCAGCGCACATATTGGGTCTGCTTCCGTTACCATTACTCTTGCACCATTTTGTCTTAAAGATGCAGCACTTCCTTTTCCAACATCTCCAAATCCTGCCACAACAGCTACTTTACCTGACATCATGACATCTGTTGCTCTTTTAATTCCGTCTACTAAGCTTTCTCTACATCCATATAAATTATCGAATTTAGATTTTGTTACAGAGTCGTTTACATTTATTGCTGGAATTAATAATGTTTTTTGAGCTTCCATTTTTTTGAGAGCTAGCACGCCAGTTGTGGTTTCTTCAGAAACACCCTTTATAGATTTTAACATTTCTTTATAATCTTTATGCATCAAGGCCGTAAGATCTCCACCATCATCTAGGATCATATTTGCTTTCCAATCCTTTTTGCCTTCAATTGTCTGCTTTACACACCACCAATATTCTTCTTCTGTTTCGCCCTTCCAGGCAAAAACTGGTATACCTGCTTTAGCAATGGCTGCGGCAGCATGATCTTGAGTAGAAAATATATTGCAAGATGACCACCTAACGTCGGCCCCTAGATCCACAAGAGTTTCGATTAATACTGCAGTTTGAATAGTCATATGAAGACACCCAAGTATTCTAGCGCCTTTCAAAGGGTATTGCCCTTTATACTCTTTTCTTAGTGCCATTAAACCCGGCATCTCAGTTTCTGCTAATGAAATCTCTTTTCTTCCAAAATCGGCTAAACTAATATCTTTTACCTTAAAATCTTCAGTCATATTTTTTTATTCTACTTAACAAAATAATTTAATTATATCAACTGGTGGATTGCTATTTTTTATTTATAAATCGGCAACAACACCTCAACTTTAGCACCTTTTTTGCTGAGATTCGACTGGTTAGATACAATTATCGACCCCCCGTGCAGTTCTATGATATTTTTTACGATATTTAATCCTAAACCCGAATGTTCTCCAAATTTTTCTGGTCTATTACTATAAAATCTATTGAAAACTTGATTAATATTTTTTTCATTAAAACCCGGCCCTTCATCTTCTATAACAAGTTGGGCTTCTTTTTTTTTAACATTACATGTGACTAATATTTTTCCATTAGATGGGCTAAACGAAACTGCATTTTCTAAAAGATTTGCTATAATCTGCTCAAGTTTACTTTCAACTCCAAGTACATTTAATTTAAACCCATTTAGATTTTTATTATTAATACTTATTGTAATATTTTTTTTAGCGCTCAATACGTCGCTATTAAAATCTTCTGCAACAGAATTTATTACATTTAATAAATCTATTTTAATCATTTTTGCTCTGGACAAAGAGGCTTCATCTTTTAGCATTTGTGAATAATCTGTGATTAATCTTTCAATTCGTTCTACATCGTGCCCTATTACTTTAATAAGTTTTTTTCTTTTGTCACTCTCGCCAGTATTTTCTAATACTTCTGCCGCACCTTTTAGAGAAGTTAAGGGGTTTCTGATTTCATGAGCCAAATCAGATGAAAATGTTTCTGCTATATCAATCCTTTTATAAAGATTTTCTGTCATTTCGCTTATAGATCTAGAAAGCTGTCCCACTTCATCTTCTCTAAGTAAATACTTTTCATGCTTATTTATTTTTTCATCTTTTTCTTTTATTGCTTTAGTATAAAGAACTAAAGTTCTTATAGGTTTTAAAATATATTGGTTTAAAAAAACAGAAAAAATAATAATTACAAGTGCTACAAAAAAAACTGTTCTTAATATAAAATTATTTCTTTCTTTAACCGCAACTAAAATATCATTAGCAATCTCTGAAACAACAATGTATCCTTTTCTTTTTTCTTCTTCACCAACCAAATTGATTGTCATTACATAAAAATTATTATTGATAGTATCGCTGATTACCAATTGGTCATTTTGGTTATATTGTTCCGAATAAATTTTTACATATTTTTTAGTATTAAAGTTAGTTGATTTATTAATTTCAAGACTATTATTATCTGCTATCTCTTCTTCCGTTTTATCAATTGCTGTTTCTTGAACATTTTGTTTTCTGACAAAAATATTTTGAGCAAGATCTAGGGTATTCGTGTCTGCTAATAGATTTGATTGTAAATCATAAAATTGAACTCTATCTAAATTTTGAAATAAAAATCTGTTATCCAGTAAAAACTTTGTCATAGTTATTTTGGTGAAATCAATTTTTAGTCTATTTATATGACCCAAAGTATTATTTATAACTTTTAAATGATGATTTGATCGATTTTTTACTAAATTGGGTTCAATAGCTTTAAGGTATAAAAAGGTAAAAAGACCCAGAACTACGAAAACTATAAAGTTGAATATTAAAAATTTTTTTAAGATTGGACTTGAGCTAATAAAATGAAGTTTCATTAACTAACATTCCATCTATATCCGCTGCCATATCTTGTTTCTATTGCTGAAAAGTTTTGATCGACTTTTTTGAATTTTTTTCTAATTCTTTTTATGTGACTATCTATAGTTCGATCTTCAATATCGTTATTATCTCTATAAGCTATATCCATTAACTGCGCTCTTTCCTTTATTATTCCTGGTCTTTTTGCAAGTTCTTTAACAATTAAAAATTCTGTTGTTGTCAATTTTTCTGGCAAAGGTTTTTCATCCCACGCACACTCGAGTTGAGACGAGTCTAATACAAGTTTCCCATGTTTGATAAGACTTTTTGTGTCTTCAGTAATATTATTTTTTTTTCTTAACTGAACTCTTATTCTTTCAATAAGAATTTTAATAGAAAAACCACCAGATTTTTTAATAAAATCATCAGCTCCAAGTTTTAAACCTAACAACTCATCTATCTCTTCGTCTTTGGAAGTTAAAAATAATATTGGAATTGTAGTTTTTTTCCTTAATTTTTTAAGCAATTCTTCTCCATCCATCCTTGGCATTTTTATATCAATTACTGCGAGGTCTGGCGGGTTTCGACTAATTCCGACTAAGGCATTTTCTGCATCTATATAAGTTTGAACTTTAAAACCTTCGTTTTCTAAAGCCATACTTATGCTAGTCAGTATATTTCTGTCATCATCTACTAGTGCGATTGTGTGACTCATAATTAAAAATATCCCTTATATACAAATACTAAATTGTCATAAATTGAGCAAGTATTACTAATTAGTGCGCCTCATCCCAATTGTTACCTGAATTTACATTAACTTCCAATGGAATTGAAAACATATGATATTCAGATCCAGAAATTGAAATCATTGCTTCTTTAATAATTTTTTTTGTATATGTTTCGTCAGACTTTAAACATTCAAAGATAAGTTCATCATGGATCTGTAACAACATTTTTGTGTTTAGTTTGTTGTCGCTTTCAATCAACTTGTTTATTTTTATCATAGCCAATCTAATAATATCAGCAGCAGTGCTTTGAATTGGGGCATTAATCGCTGCTCGTTCTTGAAAACTTCTTATACTAAAATTTTTATCATTAATTCCTCGAAGGTGTATTCTTCTTCCAAAGATATTACTCACATAACCATCTTTTCTGCAAGTTTTTATTGTTGAATTCATGTAGTCTTTTATTTCAGGAAATTTTTTAAAATAAAAATTTATAAAATCTAAAGCTTCTTGATTTGATACAGAAATTTGTTTGGCTAAGCCATATTGGGTGATTCCATAAATAATGCCAAAATTAATTGTTTTAGCTTTTCTTCTAAGGTCATTATTAACTTTATTAATTGGTATATTAAAAACCTGACTTGCAGTTAACTTATGAATGTCTTCATTGTTTTTAAAGGCTTTTTTTAATTCTTTCACGTCAGCTATATCAGCTAAAATTCTCATTTCTATTTGATTATAATCTGCAGAAATTAGATTATTTCCTTTTTCGGAAATAAAAGCTTTTCTTATCTCTCTTCCTTCTTTGGTTTTGATTGGAATGTTTTGTAAGTTTGGATTGCTTGATGCTAATCTGCCAGTGTTAGTAGCCGCAAGAAGAAAAGAAGTATGAACTCTTTTGGTTTTTTTATTTATATGATTTTGCAATGCATCAGAGTAGGTATTTTTCAGTTTTGAAATTTGTCTCCATTCTAATATTAATTTAGGAAACTCATGTCCAGTAAGAGCGAGATCTTCTAGAACATTTGCATTTGTTGCTAAACTTCCTTTTTTAGTTTTCTTCAATTTTGCAATCTTTAAATCATTATAAATTATTTCTCCAAGTTGTTTAGGAGACCCAATATTGAATTCTTTTTTAGCTAAAGAATATATTTTTTTTTCATTTTTTTTTAATTTTTCTTTAAACTGTTTAGATAACTTTTTAAGATAGGTGCTATCAACCTTAATTCCATTAAATTCTAATTTTGAGAGTAATGGCACCATAGGTTTTTCAAAAGACTCGTAAATCTTATTTAATTTTTCCTGATCAAGTCTTGTTTTTAGATAATTATATAACCTTAAAGTTACATCAGCGTCTTCTGCAGCATATTGTGTTGCTTTATCTAATTCTATATCAGAAAAATTTAACTTGTTTTTTCCGGTGCCAACTAACTCTTTATATGAGATAGTTTTATGATTTAAATGAATTTCAGATAGAGTATCTAGATTGTGTCTATTTGTACCGGCATCTAGGGTATATGAAATTAACATTGTGTCTTCTATTGGACTAACCTCAATTCCATTTTGTTTGAGAATAATAAAGTCAAATTTAATATTTTGACCAACTTTTTTTATACTTTGATCTTCTAGTATTGTTTTAATTTTTTTTATTACAAATTCTTTTTGCAATCCTTTGATATTTTTATGCGCCAATGGAATATAACAAGCTTTATTAGATTGATAGCTTAGTGAAATTCCAACAAGATCAGCTTCTAGCGGGTTTAAAGATGTGGTTTCTGTATCCACAGAAATTACTGATTTTTCATTTAAAATAACTAACCATTTATTTAATGCCTTTTCATCTAAAATGCTTTCATAAGCCTTGGTGTTGATATTAGAAGAGTTTTTATTTTTAACATTTTGTCCGGTATTTTTATTTTCTATTTCGCCATAAAAACTTATTGCACGGCTTAATAATTTATTAAACTCCATCTCTCTAAGAAAATCGTAGAGTTTTTCTTTTTTAACGTCTTGTAAAATAAAACTACTCAATTCATCCTTTACAGGAACATCATCTTTGAGTGTAACTAACCGTCGACTTAAAATGGCTTTGTTTTTATTTTCTAACAAAGTTTTTCTCCTTTTGTTTTGTGGAATTTCATCAGCTTTTTCTAACAATTTGTCTAATGTTTTATATTTATTAATAAGTTCAGAAGCTGTTTTTATACCTATGCCTGGAACTCCAGGAACATTATCTGATGAATCACCGGCTAATGACTGAACATCAATCACTTGATTGGGTTTTACACCAAACTTTTCTATGACCTCTTTCTCTCCCAGAACTTTACTTTTCATTGGATCATATAATCTGACTTTATTAGAAACTAATTGCATAAAATCTTTATCCGATGAAATTATAGTAACTTTGGCGCCTTCATTAATAATTTGTTTTGTGTAAGTTGCTATAAGATCGTCGGCTTCATAATTGGACAGCTCTAAGGATGGCAAATTAAAAGCTTTGACAGATTTTCTAATATATTCAAATTGTGGAGCAAGATCATCAGGCGCTTCAGACCTATTGGCTTTATATTCTTTATAAATATCATTCCTAAAGTTCTTTCTTGCTGAATCAAATATTACAGCAAAATGCGTTGGTTTATGAATTGAATCATCAGATCTTGAATCTTCTAGTAACTTAAACAACATTGAACAAAATCCACTTACAGCACCTGTTGGCAATCCATCACTTTTTCTAGATAACGAGGGCAATGCATAATACGCTCTAAAAATATAACCAGATCCATCTATAAGATAAAAATGATCGTTTTTTTTAATAGGATTCATATTTTAATATTAATACTATTTTAATTAATGTTATGGATATATAAAAGCTAAATCATTATGAATAAAAAAAATGCGCTAAAGGTACAAGGATTAAGCAAAATTTATTCTAAAAAACCCTCTCTAGAGCTCAAGGCTTTAGATAATTTAAACTTAGAAGTGAAGGAAGGTGAAATATTTGGACTGTTAGGTCCTAATGGGGCCGGAAAAACCACTTTTCTTAATATCTTAGCCGGAACTGTAATTAAAAATTCTGGAAATGTTAATGTTTGGGGATTTGATTTAGACAAAAATCCAAGAGAAGTTAGAGCTTCGATTGGAATAGTTCCCCAGGAAGTAAATTTAGATGCATTTTTTAGTCCTAAAAAGATTTTAGAATTACAAGCCGGATTATATGGGATACCTAAAAAAGAAAGAATTACAGATACAATATTAAAAATTGTATCACTTGAAAGTCAGGCGGACTCATACGCAAGAAGTTTATCTGGTGGAATGAAAAGAAGATTACTGATTGCTAAAGCTATGGTTCATAGACCTCCTATTTTAGTTTTAGATGAGCCAACTGCAGGAGTTGATGTTGAGTTAAGACAAAACCTATGGAACAACGTAAGGGCATTAAACAAACAAGGTGTAACAATAATTTTAACAACTCACTTAATGCACGAAGCTGAAGAAATGTGCAATAGAATTGCAATTATAAATAAAGGAAATTTAGCTAAAGTTGATACAACTAAAAATTTATTAGACAGCATAAAAACAAAAAAAATTATTTTTAAAGTTGAAAAGATAAAAGAAGTTAATCAAAATAGTCTGAATGGGATTAAATTTTCTTATAATAATAACGAAATAACAGCAGTGTATGAAAGAAAAAAACATAAAATTGATGAAATAATAAGTAGAATAAAAAATTCTGGAATGGAGATTAATGATATTTCAACAGTTGATGGTAATTTAGAAGATGTATTTATTGATCTTACAAAAAGCTAGATTTCAATGTAAAAAGTTGTATTATACTTAAAATGGAAGCAATTAAAAAAATTGAATTAAATAAAATTTATAAAATTATTTTAGTTTCGGTATTAGGAACAGCGCTTCTTACAATTTCAGCAAAAGTTAAAATTCCTTTAGGTCCAGTACCTCAAACTATGCAAACTTTTGTTGTTTTATTTTTGGGTGTGGCTTTTGGAGCAAGAGTTGCTTTACTAACAGTAAGTTTGTATTTATTTGAAGGAATTTTTGGCTTGCCAGTTTTTTCAGGAACGCCTGAAAAAGGAATTGGTTTAATATACTTTACTGGTCCAACAATGGGTTACTTGGTTGGATTTTTAATTGCCACTTATATAGCTGGTAGTTTCCAGTATAAAGATATCTTTAAATGTAACATTTCAGGATTTTTTTCAAACTATTTTAAATTATTATTATCTGTAAGTTTTATATACATATTTGGTATGCTTTGGCTTGGTAATATAATTGGATGGGATAAACCTATATTTAAAATTGGTGCAGCACCATTTTTGTTACCTGAAATTTTTAAAATATTAATTCTTACAATCTTAGCTGGGAAAATAAATAAACTTAGAAAGATTATTTAGGAGATCTCTTCGAAAGAATCCTTTGTAAAGTTCTTCGGTGCATTTTTAGTCTTCTTGCGGTTTCTGATACATTTCTGTTGCAAAGTTCAAAAACTCTATGAATATGTTCCCACTTCACTCTATCTGCGGACATTGGATTTTCTGGCGGTCTCGGTTTTGCAGATGGTAGAGCTAAAAGTGCACTTTCAACATCATCCGCATCAACTGGTTTTGGGATATAATCTATGGCACCAGCTTTAACAGCCGCAACCGCAGTAGGTATATTTCCATATCCTGTCATTATTATAACTTTACTTTCTTTTTTTTGTTTTTGAATCTCTTTTACAACTTCTAATCCACTTCCATCTCCTAGACGCAAATCTACTACCGCAAATGCTGGTGAAGAGCTTTGTGCAGCGGAAATGCCAGATTTTACACTTGCAGCTTGAGTTACTTCAAAACCTTTTTTTTCCATTGCCCTAGACAATCTGTCTCTCAAAGGGTTGTCGTCATCTACAATAAGTAGTGATTTATCAGTAAAATCAGTGATTTTTTGAAGGTTTGCTTTTGTTTCTGTTGACTTCATTTTATTTTATTCATTTCCCTGCAATAGATATAAGTAGGAAAAATTAATTTACAACATCAATTGATAATAAATTATGCTTTACATTACTCTCCATTTCTATACATACGAAAGAAATAAGCTTTTTTATAAATTTTTTTAAAAGTTTTTTGTGTAACTAAAAAAGGGATACATAAATAAAATGCAAAAATTTAATTCAGTTGATGAATTAGTAAATACTATTAGACCTGAAGAACCAATTTATTGTATAAGGCCCAACTCCATAAAATTAGCATGTGAATGGTTTAAAGAAAAATTCCCTGGTAATGTTCTATACGCAGTAAAAACCAATCCTAACGAAGATGTAATCAAATGTATCGGTGAAAGTGGTATAAATAAATTTGACGTAGCATCAATTAACGAAATAAAGCTAATTAAGAAAATTTTTCCTAAGGCTCAAACTTTTTACATGAACACTGTAAAAAATCGTCAACATATAAAAGAAGCGTATTTTAATTATAATATAAAAGACTTCGCTTTAGACTCTAAAGATGAACTTCAAAAAATAATTGAAGCTACAAATAATGCTAAAGATTTAATACTTTATATAAGAATTTCTATTTCTAATGAACACGCAAAAATTGACCTATCTCAAAAATTTGGAACTCTTCCAAATGAAGTTTCAGGTTTATTAAGACTTGCTAGAGCTCATGCTAAAAAAGTTGGTTTGAGTTTTCATGTAGGTTCTCAGTGCATGCACCCCATTTCCTATTCCAAAGGAATTAGAGAAATTGGAAATATAATTAAAAAAACAAAAATAATTCCAGATATTATTAATGTGGGTGGTGGTTTTCCATCTATTTATCCTGATCTACATCCACAACCGTTAGAAAATTATATAAGTGAAATCAAAAAATCTTTTAATAATTTAAAATTAGAAAAAAAACCAGAATTATTATGTGAGCCTGGGAGAGCACTTGTAGCAGAAAGTGGATCTACTGTAGTAAAAGTGCTACTTAGAAAAAAACAAAAAATTCATATCAATGATGGAACTTATGGAAGTTTGTTTGATGCTGGTGTTTTAAATTTTGTTCTCCCTACAAGAATGTTGCCAAATGGAGGAATAATTTCTAAAAAATTAACTTCTTACAGTTTATATGGACCAACATGTGATAATGCAGATTTTATGAAAGGTCCATTTGTATTGCCCAATAATTTAAAAGAAGGTGATTATATAGAAATAGGACAACTAGGTGCTTATTCTTTAACGTTTAGAACAAAATTTAATGGCTTTTATTCTGATGAAATTTTTGAAGTACAAGATAAACCAATCATGTCTCTGTATGAAAAAGACAAATCTTCTCGATACTTGGTTGCTTAAATGAATAACCCAAAACATCCGATCTTAGGTCATAATAAAAAGGCCTTTTTAGATAAACCCGTTGAACACATTGATATAACATCTTTTGATGCCAGAAAGATTATAGATTCTATGGGTAAAATGTCTTTTACATCAAGAGATACTGCGCGTGCTGCAGTCATTTTTAATGAAATGTTATTAGACAAAAATTGCACAACCTTTTTGACTCTTGCTGGATCAACATCAGCCGCAGGATGTATGAAGATATATTCTGATATGATTAAATATAATATGATTGATGTAATAGTTGCTACTGGAGCCTCAATTATTGATATGGATTTATTTGAAGCTTTAGGTTTTAAACATTATCAGGGTTCTCAGTTCCAAGATGACACACAATTAAGAGAAAATTATATAGATCGAATATATGACACATATATAGACGAAGAAGAACTTCAGGCTTGCGATAAAACTATTTGTGATATAGCCGATAGCCTAGAACCACGACCATATACTTCTAGAGAGTTTATAAAAGAAATAGGAAAATATTTAAAAACTAATTCAAAAAAAAAAGGTTCATTAATAGAAACCGCATATGACAATAATGTTCCTATTTTTTGCCCTGCTTTTACCGATTCAAGCGCAGGATTTGGATTGGTTATGCATCAAGAAAAAAAATCTAAAAAACATATGACTATTGATTCTATAAGAGAATTTAGAGAGTTAACTGAGATAAAAATACAATCAAAAGGATCGGGTTTATTTATGATTGGTGGTGGTGTACCTAAAAACTTTGTACAGGATACTGTAGTTTGTGCTGAACTTTTAGGTAAAAAAGTAGACATGCATAAATATGCAGTACAAATTACTGTTGCCGATACTAGGGACGGCGCCTGCAGTAGCTCGACTCTAAAAGAAGCAAGTTCTTGGGGTAAAGTAGATATAACTAAAGAACAAATGGTTTTTGCGGAAGCGACTAGTGTTTTGCCTTTAATTATAAGTGATGCATATCATAGAGGTGACTGGAAAAAAAGAGATAGAAAAAAATTCTCAAAAATATTTAAATAGGATTTAATTAAAATATTTAAGATGAAAATTCCTATATATCAAGTTGACGCCTTCACTTCTGAATTGTTTAAAGGCAATCCAACTGCAATTTGTCCTCTTACGAGCTTGTTCCAAATAAAATTATGCAAGAAATTGAGATATAGATATATATATACAAAGAAAATATAAGGATAAAAATTGAAATATCTATCAAACAAAAATGGATTTCTTGGAATTGATAATAAATTTAATTTTAAAGAAAAAGTAGTTATTGTTCCTTTTGGACTAGAAAAAACTGTAAGTTATGGTAGTGGAACAAGAAATGGTCCTAAAGAAATAATTAAAGCTTCCCATCAAGTAGAATTATATGATGAAGAATTGGGTTATGAGCCCTATAAAAAAATTGGTATTAAAACTTTAAAGCCATTTAAAATTGATAAAAGTATTAAAAAAGCATTAAAAAAAATTTCTAATATAAATGATGATATTTTAAATAAAGAACTTTTTCCCATGACGCTTGGTGGAGAACACTCAATTACTCCAGGTTGTATTACTCCATTTACTAAAAAATATAAAAATTTATGCTTACTTCACTTTGATGCTCATGCAGACTTAAGAGAAAGTTATAATGGTGAAAAGTTTTCACACGCATCTGCAATTAAAAGATGTTTGGATTATAAAAACGTATCTGTAATTTCTTTTGGAATAAGAAATATTTCGGAAAGCGAAATTCCTTATTTAAAAAAAAATTCTTCCAGAATTAATATTTTTTGGGCGAAAGATAAAAAAAAATGGAATTTAAATAAATTTAAAAAATTAATAAAAAATAAAACTGTTTATTTGACATTTGATGTTGATGGATTAGATTCTAGCATAATGCCAGCGACAGGCACTCCAGAGCCAGGTGGACTCTTGTGGGACGAAACCTTAAATATAATTAAGATCGCTGCAAAAAACTCTAATATTGTTGGAGGTGATATAAACGAACTTTCTCCAATAAAAGGATTTAATTCTTACAACTTTTTAGTAGCTAAATTAGCATATAAAATAATTTCTTATATTTTTGAGTTTAAAAAGCTAAACAGAAACTAAATTATTTGTATTCCAGCAGATAGTTACCATTGCACCTTTTGATTTAGGACATGTACCAAATGTTACTTTGGCTTTCATTCTTTCTAAGAGTGTTTTTCCTATGAATGTGCCAAGTCCTAATCCAGATTTAGAGTTTATTGTTTTGTTTTTTGATCTTATATAAGGTTCACCTAAAACTTTTAAAATATCTTCTGAAAAACCAGGCCCATCATCACAAACTTTTACTTCTGTAATTTTATTATTGCTGACTATGCTAATTTCTACATACGAATTACTGAACTTAACTGCATTGCCTATAAAATTACGTAAGCCATAAGTTATTTCTAAAGTTTTTTCAATTTTTGGATTAGTTTCATTTTGTTTATTTAATAATAATATTTTTTTTTCTGAAATTGCAGAAAATGATCTTATAATTTCATTTAATAAATCTTCAATTTTTATATCCGTTAAAAATTTATCATCATTCAATTGATTGTCTGATAGTTTTTTTAAAATATCAGAACATCTCTTAGTTTGTGATATTAATAAACTTATATCTTTTGAATGTTTTGAATTGCTTCCGATCTCCTTTTCTAGCTCTTTAGCTACTACTGTAATAGTAGATAATGGTGTTCCTAGCGAATGAGCTGCTGCTGCTGCCTGTAAACCTATTGATTCTAGTTCATGTTCTTTTGCTAAAATTAATTCAAGTTTATTTAAGGCTTCTGTTCTTTTTCTAGATTCGGCGCCAAATCTTGCTCCAAAATATGTTAAAAATACTAAACCTATAATTATTGCAGCTGGTACTGAATATAAATAATAATCTGGGACATGAAAATGTAGGTCTCCATAATGAGGAAGTTCCAAATGATATTTAGTTAAAACAAATAATATTATAATTGTAATAATTGATAAACTAATGGTACTTTTCAAGTATAAAAAAGTTGACGAAACAATTGCGGGAATAATTAAAATGATGATAAAAGGATTGGTTACTCCTCCGGTTAAATATAATAATAAAGCTAACTGGAAAAGATCATAAAATAAAAATATTGTTGATGTAAAATTATTTAACTGATTGTCTTTAACTCTTAGGTGCAGGTATACGTTAGTGAATATGCCAACAAAGATAATTACTGAACAATATAAAAATGGAAGTTCAAAGTTGAACAATAAATAAGCTACATTAATTGTAACATACTGTCCTATTAGAGCTAACCATCTTAAAACTACTAATGTTTTTTTATCTAGTTGAATGTTGTCTTTAGATTTAAAAAAATCTGGAAAATTCATTGAAGAATTATATATCTAAATTATTAACCTCTAAAGCTCGATTAATTATGAAATCTCTTCTTGGAGCAACATCATCACCCATAAGAATCTTTATTAAATCTTGATCTTTTTTAGAATTAGCTTTAGTTTTATTAGAATATTTTACCTGTAGTAAAGTTCGTTTTTCCGGGTTTAATGTTGTCTCCCATAATTCTTCAGGGTTCATTTCACCTAATCCCTTAAAGCGTTGTATTTTCATTTTGCTCTTTTCAATTTCAAAAAATTTTTCAAACTCTTTAGTATTTTTCTTAATTTTTTTCCTTGATTTCTCAGAATTACTAATTACAAAATCTTCTAAATCTTTTTCATTTTTAATATAAAAATGTTTTGATCCTTTTGTAACTTTGTAAAGTGGAGGTTGAGCAAGATAAATATGATTTGTTTCTATAAGCTCGTAAAATGGATAGTTGTTCAACAAGGTTAATAAAAGTGTTCTTATATGGGACCCGTCTACGTCAGCATCCGTCATTATAATAATTTTTTCATATCTTAAGTTGTCAATATTAAAGTCTTTTGACCCAGTTCCTAAAGCATTTATTAACGTAACAATTTCATTAGAAGACATCATTTTAGAAAAAGTTTTAGTTTGTAAGTCTTGAGCATTTCCATTTTTACTTTTATTTGCATCTATGTATGTATTAAGAATTTTTCCTCTTAAAGGGAGAACCGCCTGATACTCTCTATTTCTTCCTTGTTTTGCTGATCCTCCAGCTGAATCTCCTTCAACAATAAATAGTTCTGTTCCTTCTGATTTTCCTATTTGACAGTCTGCTAATTTTCCTGGAAGACCCGATAATTCTAATGATCCTTTTCTTCTTACGTTTTCTCGAGCTTTACGAGCCACGTCTCTTGCTAAAGCTGCCTGCACTACTTTTGCTAATAATACTTTTACAACACTAGGATTTTGATCAAACCAAATAGATAATTTTTCATTAATCACAGATTCAACAATAAATCTGACTTCTGAAGAAACTAACTTATCTTTTGTTTGTGAAGAAAATTTTGGATCAGGAACTTTTATTGATAAAACACCAGTTAGACCTTCACGAACATCGTCACCGGATAGAGCAACTTTATTTTTTTTTAATAAGTTTGATGCTGTTGCATATTTATTAATAACTCTAGTTAAAGCACTTCTTAAACCTAACATATGCGTACCACCGTCTTTTTGATGAATATTATTTGTAAAAGGAAGAACATCTTCAGAATAACCAGCATTCCATTTTAGAGAACACTCAATCATTATGCTATCTTTCTCCCCAGATATATAAATTGGTTTTTTAAATAAACTTAAATCATTTTTATTAACAAGTATTTTTTTATTCTTATCTAAAAATTCAACAAACTCTTGAACGCCGCCTTCATATTTATTTTTATATTCTTTTTCCTTTTTTCCGCTTTTATCTACTAAAGTGATGCTTAAACCTTTATTTAGAAAAGCCAATTCTCTCATTCTTTTTTGTAATATCGATGAGTTAAAAGTTGTTATAGAAAAAACTTCTTTTGATGGCAAAAAATTTACAAAAGTACCATTTTTATTTGATTTTCCTTTGGCTTTTAATGGGGAAACTGCCTTTCCATTTTTAAATTCTATGTAGTGTTCTCTTTTATCTCTATAAATAGTTAAAGATAATTTTTCTGACAATGCATTTACTACTGATACCCCTACACCATGTAATCCACCTGAAACCTTGTAAGAGTCGTGATCAAATTTTCCTCCAGCATGGAGTTGGGTCATTATCACTTCTGCAGCTGATTTTTTTTCACCTTTGTGTAAATCTACCGGTATTCCTCGTCCGTCATCCTCAACAGAAACTGAATTATTTGAGTTAATCGTGACTTTGATATTTTTGCAATAACCCGCTAAAGCTTCGTCTATTGCATTATCTACAACTTCGTAAACCATATGATGCAAACCAGTACCGTCATCAGTATCTCCAATATACATTCCCGGTCTTTTTCTTACTGCATCTAAACCCTTTAGTACTTTTATGGAGTCTGCGCTATATTGTTTTTCATTAACCATATTTTTTTACTTATATTTGTGAAATTTAGTCAAACTCTTTTAACATTTTTTTCAACTTAATGAAATATTCTAAGTTTATAATGTCAAAATTAGCCTTGGTATTGTTGATTAACTCAGCGAAAATAATAATTATAATCTAATATTTTTTATTTTAAAAATACTTCATATTTTCATGGGCATAACTACATGAAAACTATTTTTGTCTGATAAGTCTTTAATTAACACAGGTGAACCACTATCTTTTAAATTTACTACAATTAATTCATTTTCAATTTGTGAGATTAAATCCATAAGATATCTACTGTTAAAGCTTATTGTTATGTCTTGAGAGTTAAATTTTGCATTCATCGTTTCAATACCTTCGCCGCTATTTGGGCTATTAACCGTAAGTTGTAAAGAATCTTTTGAAATGATCATTTTTAAACCTTCTTTACGATCAGATGAAACGGTTGTTACTCTTTCTATAGCATTTTTGAATTCACTCAATTTTACCTGTAGTGTTATTTCATTACCTGTAGGAACTACTTTACTGTAATCCGGAAATCTACCGTCAATAACTTTAGAAATAAGTATTCCATTATTCACTTCAAATTTAATTTTAGACTTATTATTTGATATTTTTACTACAGTTGCATCCTGCTCCAGCAACGAAATGATTTGATAAATTGTTTTTTTGGGTAAAATTATAGAATCAAAATCAGTATTTTCTTCAATTTCTAAACTGCTAGAAGAAAGTCTGTGACTATCTGTTGCCACACCTGATAAAAAAGTTTTATTTTCTAACTTTGTTTTATGTAAATAAATTCCATTTAAATAATGTCTAGTTTCATCATTTGATATTGAAATTTTTGTTTTATTTAAAAGTTTTAAAAATTTTTGAGAAGAAACTTCAAAAGTTTTTTGGCTAATATCTTCTTCTGACAATGGGAAATTATCTGGCGAAATGCATAAAAGATTAAACTTTGAATTTCTGGATGTTAATTTTAATTTATTTTGATTCACTAAGCTAATATTTACTGGTGCAGCTGGTTCTAACTTTCTTAAAATGTCATAGAGTATGCTGGCTGAAGTAGTTGTTGATCCTTCTTTTTTTATTTTTTGAATAGCAATTTCTTCTGAATAAATTATGTCCAAATCAGTTGCTGTAATTTTGATTTTTGAATCTTTGGCTTCTATTAAAATGTTTGATAAAATAGGTAATGCCGTTTTCTTTTCTATAACGCCGTATGCATGACTTAGTGATTTTAAAAAAATATCACGATTTATTATAAATTCCATTTCTTAATTATTAAGAAGTTTTTTTTTTATTTCCATTACATTTTGCTTAATTTCATTATCATTCTTCATTAATTCTTCAATTTTTTTTACAGCATGTATGACTGTCGTATGATCGCGATTTGAAAATTTTCTTCCAATTTCAGGAAGAGAATTTGTTGTATTTTGTTTCGCCAAATACATTGCTATTTGTCTAGGGCGTGCTAGTGATCTCGATCTCCTTGCAGAAAGCATTTCTTCAATTTTAAGATTGAAATAGTTAGCAACAATATTTTGAATAGAACCGATGCTTACTGCGTTTTTGCTATAATTTATAAAATCTTTTAAAATTCTTTTACACTCCATAACATTTGGAGCTTTATTGTTTATTTTACTAAAAGCTAAAATTCTATTTAACGCTCCGACCATTTCTCTAATACTAGAAGCTGTTTCTGCTGCCAAATAGGTAAATATGTCATCATTTAATTCGCAGGTGTCATTAAAATTTTTTTTAATTGCATTGTATTTGCTTTTTAGAATTTCAACTTTTAAAGATAAATCTGGTGGCTGGATATCTATAACCAAACCCCCTCCTAAGCGCGATTTAATTCTTTCTTGAATTCTATCTAAATTTGCTGGAGATCTATCCGACGAAATAATAATTTGTGAACCTTTTTCCATTAATGCATCAAAGGTGTGAAAAAACTCTTCTTGCATAGCCTCTTTACCACATACAAACTGAATATCATCAATTATAAAAATATTAGCTGTTCTAAAGAAATCTTTAAATTTTACCATTTCATTGCTTTTTATAGATCTAACAAAATGATACATAAATCTCTCCGCGGAAATAAACATAACTTTTTTAGTATTTCCTATTTCTAAGCCTATGGCATTTAGCAAATGTGTTTTGCCCATACCTACTGAACTGTAAATAAAGAGCGGGTTATAATGTGAAGGCTGTGTGCATACCTTTTTAGCAGCTGTAAAAGCTAGTTCATTACTTTCTCCAACCATAAAATTTTCAAAACTATTATTTATGTTAAATCTATTATAGTTGAGCAGAGAATCTTCTAGCACTGAAACTTTATTGTTTTTATTTATATCTGATCTTACTGATGTTGTTTTTATTTCTTCAATTAAGAATTCAATTCTTTGAATGCTTGGTTTAAATGTTTTTACAATATCTAAAATTTTATCAACGTATCTTGAAACTATCCAGTCTCTAACAAACCTTGTGGGGGCTGATAAAATAACATAATGATTAAATTCTTTTTTAAGAATAATTCCTTTTAACCAGCTTTCATAAATATCATTCCCAAGGTTAGTTTTAAACTTATTTAAAACCGAATCCCAATCTATGGAATTTTCTTCTTTTGCTATAGTTGGATTGGTACTTTTTGTTGTTAGGTTTTTTGACATAAGAAATTAAATAAAATTAATATAGTTGTAATTTTTTTTTAAATTTTTTGCAATGACTCACGGGTTGTATAAGAAAATAATTATTTTTAGTTGTATTTTTGTTTTTTATAATTCACTACTTTGAGTTGTTAAATTTAATAATTTTAAACTGTTTTATTAGTTTGCAACTTGCAATATAGTTACACTACATGTAGTTTTTTAATTATAAATTACGTATTATTTTTTTGAATTTGAAATCTTTTTATTTATTCTAGAAATTTTTCTAGCAGCAGTTTTTTTATCTATTACACCGGTTTTTGCAACTTTCATTACTTGCGATTGAAATTTTGAGAAAAATTTCTTTGCCTCATTTATGTTGTTTGCTGCAATGTAACTAGACATTAGTTTAAGCGCAGATTTATATTTACTCTTTCGTATTTTATTAACTTGAGATTGCAATTTTGTTTTTTTAACTCTTCTAATTGCGGATTTTGTGTTTGGCATAAAAGTGGTGAATATATAGCTTTTTGATATACGTTGGTCAATACCAATTTAAGTTTGACATTCAGGGCAATAGAAAGTTGCTCTATTTTTTATTAATATTTTATTAATTTTTCCTTTACACGAGATACGAGAACATTTTCTATTTTTTTTACCATATACTCTAAAAAATTGTTGAAAATTGCCACTTTTACCAGATGGATTTTTAAAATCCTTAATAGTCGACCCTCCATTTATAATAGATTTTTTGAGCACTAACTTAATATTTTTAATCAGTTGATTAATATTTTTATCATTTAAATCGCAACACAACTTAAGTGGATTAACTTTAGCCACAAAAAGCACTTCATTAACGTAAATATTTCCAAGACCACTTACAAAAGTCTGGTCCATTAATAAGCTTTTAATATTTTTTTTTCCTTTAATAAAATTTTTGAAGTATTTATGATTAAATTTTTTACCCAATGGTTCAGGTCCAAGCTTTTTTAAGAAACTAATTTCACTTAGTTTTTTTTTAAAGTAATATTTAAAATAACCAAATCTTCTAACATCATTGTAAATTAAGACAAAACCATTATTTAAAAAAAAATAGATATGATTGTGTTTAGTTAAAATATTTAAATCATAATAAAAACTTGATTTAAATATTTCGTTATCCTTTTGTCTTAAAATTAGTAGTTTTCCAGTCATTCCCAGGTGGAGTAATAAAAATTTTTCTTTAAAATGAAAGATTATATATTTTGATCTTCTTGATATTTTAATTATTTTTTCATTAATTAATTGATTACAAAATTTTCTAGATATTTTATATCTTAGATTTGTGTTTAAAACTTTAATATCTTTAATTTTTGCTTTATTTGCTATTCTTAATAGAGATCTTTTTACAATTTCTACCTCTGGAAGTTCTGGCATTAACAAATTATATATATTGTGAAAAAACTAAACATATGTTCTATTAATTTAAATGAAAACTAATCATAAAAACAGCGAAAGATTTGTAGCCAAAATTTTTCAAGATGTATTTGATAAATATGACCTAATGAATGATTTAATGTCACTTGGTGTTCACAGGTTATGGAAAAAGCAATTTATTACTTGGCTAAATCCTCAGAGAAATACTATGCTATTAGACGTGGCCTCTGGAACGGGTGATATAGCAAAATTATATTTAGATAAAGTAAATTACAAAGGTTGTGTTTATTGCTTCGATGAAAATAACGGAATGCTAAACTTAAGTGAAAAAAAGTTTAAAAAAAATACTAACATTAAATGGTTTAATGGCAATGCTGAACAATTGCCCTTCAAAGACAGTTTTTTTGATTATTACACAATTAGTTTTGGAATAAGAAATGTAAACAATATTGATAACGCGCTCAAAGAAGCTTACCGAGTTTTAAAACCTGGAGGTCGGTTTTTATGTTTGGAATTTTCTAAGGTAAAAAGTGAACTTTTAAATAAGATTTACCAGACTTATTCTAAAACTATACCAATCCTTGGTAAAATTGTAGTTGGCAAATCTGAACCATATGAATATTTGGTTGAAAGTATTAAAAATTTTTATAACCAGGAAGAATTTTACGAAGCAATAAAAAATCAAAAATTTGAAAATATATCTTATAGAAATTTAAATAATGGAATAGTAGCTATTCACTCAGCTTGGAAAGTTTAAAATGTTCAAAAAAATACTAATGTTATTTAAAATAGGTAGAAAATTAGCAACTTCAGGAGCTATTTCTTCTATTTATGAAATTTATAAACCTCCCTTATCTATAAAAATGCTTTTTTTTATAATTGGCTTCAATTTAAAAAGTAGTGAAGATGACAACATATCTCCTGGAGTAAAATTGTGTAAGGCATTACAAAGCATGGGTACTACTTTTATAAAATTAGGCCAATTTTTAGCTACAAGGCCTGATATAATTGGCCAAAATACAGCAAAAGAATTAGAAAAACTTCAAGATAAATTAGAACCTTTCCATTTAAATGATTCGAAAGAAATATTAATAAATGAATTAGGAGAAAATATTTTTTCAAAAATTACTAGCATTTCTGAACCTATAGCTGCGGCCTCAATTGCCCAAGTCCATTTTGCCACGATAGAAAATTTTAACGAAAATAAAGAAGTTGCTATTAAAATTTTACGGCCAAATATTGAAAAAATTTTTAATGAAGAATTAGATGCTTTAATGCTTTTAGCTTTCATAATTCAAAATCTTGTAAAAAAAACAAAAAGACTAAAATTAGTTGAGATAGTCCAGTTATTAAGAGAAATTACAAATCTAGAAATGGATTTAAGATTTGAAGCTGCTGCTGCAAATGAATTTTATGAAAACACCAAGAATGATGTGGGTTTTAAAGTTCCAAAGATTTATTGGAATTATACAAGTAAAAAAGTTTTATGCCTAGATAAAGTAACAGGTAGCTCAATACGAGATGTGGATAGCCTAAAATTATTAAAAATAGATTTAAATAAATTAGCCAAAAATATTATTCAACATTTCCTTAGACATGCGATTAGAGATGGTTTTTTTCATGGAGATATGCATCAAGGAAATATTTTTGTAAATAAAAACGGAGACATCGTCCCAGTTGATTTTGGAATTATGGGGAGATTAGATAAAAATCATAGAAAGTATTTAGCTGAAATACTTTATGGGTTTATAACAAGAGATTATAAAAGAGTAGCTGAAATACATTTTTTAGCTGGTCTTGTTTCAAAAAATGTTTCTAAAGATGAATTTGCTCAGGCTTTACGTTCAATAGGAGAGCCAATTTTTGGTCAGTCTGTTAACAATATATCAGGTAGTAAGCTGTTAGCTCAACTTTTCGAAATTACTGAAAAATTTAATATGAGCACACAAATTCAACTTTTGCTTTTACAAAAAACTATGGTTGTTGTGGAAGGGGTTGCAAGAAAACTTGATCCGAATACGAATATTTGGGATGTATCTAAGCCAATTATAGAAGATTGGTTAAAAGATGTAAAAAATCCAATACATAAAATAGGCGAAGTGTCAGATAATGCTTTGGAAGTATTGAAAAGATTGCCAGATTTACCTATTATTATGGATAAAGCAAATGATGTCATGAGCTTGATATCAGAAGGTAGATTTAACCCCAATACAATAGCTTACCACAATCTTAAAAACGAAGAATTAAAACTAGAAATTATGCGTAACAAAATTTTAGGCGGAATTTTAATACTTGTAATTTTTGGTATCATAGTATTCTAATATTAAAGTTATGAATAATTTGCTAGGAAAAAAAATACTTATAATTATTTGTGGAGGCATTTCTGCATATAAAGTTTTAGAAGTGATCCGGTCTTTAAAAAAAAACGGTGCTGAGATTAAAACAATTTTAACTAAAAATTCTAAAAAATTTGTTACACGATTATCCGTTTCTGGTCTTTCTCAAGGAAAAGTTTATGAAGATATGTTTAGTTTTGAAAACGAATTAGAAATGGACCATATATCACTCTCCCGATGGTCCGATTTAATATTAGTTGCACCAGCTACAGCTAACACTATTTCGAAATTAAGTTCTGGATCATCAGATGACTTGGCATCAACAGTTGTGCTTGCCTCAAACAAGGATATTTTTCTAGCTCCATCAATGAATGTTAGAATGTGGGAGCATCCATCCACTAAGGAAAATCTTAATAAATTAAGAAATTTTGGGTACAAAATTATCGGGCCAGAAATTGGTGACATGGCGTGCGGAGAATTTGGTGAAGGTAAAATGACAGAACCACATGATATTGTTAAGCAAATCGGAAATTATTTTATCAATTTAAATAAAAATAAAAATTTTAAAGCTATAGTAACTGCTGGACCAACACATGAATATATTGATCCAGTTAGATTTATAACTAACAAGTCAAGCGGAAAACAAGGTTTTGAATTAGCTAAATCATTATTAAAAAAGGGATTTGAAACTACCCTAATATCTGGTCCAACTAATTTAAAAGTAGATAAAGACATAAATCTTATAAAAGTTGAAACAGCAGACGAAATGTTTAATGCAACACGTAATAACTTACCTGCTGATGTTGCTATATTTGCTGCCGCAGTAGCGGACTTTAAAGTTAAAGAAAGAAAAAAACAAAAAATAAAAAAGAGTGATTATATAAATTTTAATTTAGAAAAAAATGTTGATATTTTAAATTACGTCTCAAACCATAATTCACTTAGACCCAAATTGGTAATAGGTTTTGCTGCAGAGACAAATAATATAAAAAAAAATGCAAAAAAAAAATTAATGGTAAAAGGTTGCGATTGGATAATTGCAAATGATGTTTCTAATAAATCTATAGGTTTTGAATCCGATTTTAATGAGGTTACAATTTATTATAAAAATAAAAAAATTAATGAAGAAAAACTTAATATGAAAAAAAAATCTGAAGTTTCAGATGAAATCATTGATAGAATTATTGACCAATTAAATTAGAATTTAATGGTAAAAGTACTAATTAAAAAACTGGATCCAACAGTCGTAATACCAGGTTACAAAACATTAGGTTCATCTGGCATGGACTTAATGGCTTTTATAGATCAGCCAATAAAAATAGCACCACAAAATTCTTCTTTAGTACCTACTGGGATTTCTGTAGCTTTTTCAAACGAATATGAAATACAAATTAGACCCAGGTCAGGACTTGCTGCGAAAAATAATATAACTGTTTTAAATACACCGGGGACAATTGATAGTGATTATAGAGGTGAAATTAAAATAATATTATTTAATCACGGAATTGAAGATTTTGTTATTAACAATAAAGATAGAATCGCTCAAATGATTTTAATGCCTATACATAAAATTGAATTAGAAGAAGTTGAAGATTTACCCGACACTATAAGAGGAAAAGGTGGCTTTGGTTCAACAGGAAAATAAAATTAATGCATCTCAAAAGAAAAGAAATTGAAAGATATTCAAGACAAATAATCCTGAGAAAAATTGGCGCTGTGGGGCAAAAAAAATTACTTAATAGCAGCGTATTAATTGTTGGAGCTGGTGGACTTGGGTCTCCAATAGCTTTGTATTTAACTGCACTAGGAATAGGAAACATTGGAATTATTGATAAAGACAAAGTTGAAATTTCTAATTTAACGCGCCAAATTATTTTTGAAACAAATGATATTAAAAAAAGCAAAGCAAACACCGCTATTAAGAAATTAAAAAAAATAAATCCAAATATAAAGCTTCAAAGCTTTAATGAGAAACTAACAACAAAAAATATTAATAAAATTGCGAATAATTATAACGTGATCGTTGACGGTTGTGACAATTTTAAAACACGCTTTTTAATTAACGATTATTGTTTAAAAAGTAAGAAAATTTTAATTTCAGGTGCGGTGAGTAGATTTGATGGCCAAGTATATACATTTAATTTTTTAAAAAAAAATTCCCCGTGCTTAAGATGTTTTATTCCTAAGATGCCAAGAAATGCAGAAATAGATAATTGTGAATTCGATGGGGTGATTAGCACTCTATGCGGCATAGTCGGAAGTATACAAGCAAATGAAGTAGTAAAAGAAATTGTTAAAATTGGAGAATCATTGTGTGGTTATATATTAATAATAGATGCACTAAAGCTTTCTTTTAGAAAAGTAAAACTCAACAGGCGATCTGATTGTTTTTGTAATGAAAAATAAATTTTGTATAGCTTTAATAATTGTCTACATTTTCAATTCTTTTAACTCTGCAGCAAATGAAAAAATAAATTTTTTGTCTTTAAAAAAAGGAAAGGTTAATGTACGGCAAGGACCTTCGTTTGATTATCCAATTAAATTTATTTATAAAAAAAAATATTTACCCGTCGTTATAGTTGATACATCTGACTCTTGGAGAAAAATTAGAGATCATAAAAATAATTTAGGTTGGATACATATTTCTCAACTTTCAAAAACTAAATCGGCAATAAGTTTAAAAAATAATATAATTTTATATAAAAAACCAACTATTTATTCTAAACCAACTGCAAAAGTAGAAAGTGGAAGGTTGTTTATAGTTAAAAAATGTAAAGATGTTTGGTGTAAAGTTGAATCAGAAAATTATATTGGGTGGATCTACAAAATTAATCTATGGGGTAAATTTAATTAAAATCTTTAATTAGGGCACCTCTAATATTATCTAAAACTTTTTCTTTATGATTATATAAATTGTGATCTATTCCTATTATGATCTCTGTGCTTAAATCTTTAAACTTTTTTATTTGCTTTTCAGAAAAAATAAAATGTAAAAATTGTACTGAGGAAGCTTTGCCTTCGGCTGACGTACGATCTACATCCGTCTCTGGTATTGCTTTAATGCTTTCTCCACCGACTTTCAAATAAACTTTTTTTTCAATGCCGCCTACTTTTCCTAAAAAATCAGCTCTTGTAATTGGGTTGTCTATTTCAAACATTAAAGTTGTTACCAGCTCATTTCCTTTGGGTACGAGAGGGTTGTAAGCCGCTAACTCATCTTTTAATTGCTCATCTCCTCCTTTTTCTATATGTAACATTTCTTGTATTTGACCTAACATTGTTTCAAAACTTTCAAAATAAAACGTAGCATAAGGTCCAAGCTCTAGACGTCTATTTTTTTTGAATTCAAGTAAATCTTTTCTAATTTTTTTTCTATTTTTTAAGTAAGCATCAGCTGTAAGCAGATCTGTTTTTTCTACAACTTTATATTCTTTAGACATATTCATATGTTATAGGCCTTTGCCATTAATTCGATGGGATGTAATGCCTCATCACTTAATATATTTGTATCTTGCTCTAGTTGTTTTAAGTGTTTTCCTGCCAATGGGCAGTCTGAGACCATATATTTGTTGTTTTTTTTCTTGCTAAGTTTGGACGCTGCCTTTCCAACTTTATTTGCGACATCATGACTTGCTTTCATAATTCCAAAAGTACCTCCATGACCAGCACATTTTTCTACTACATCTATTTTAATATTCGGAATTAACTTAAGCATATCTCTTGCTTTATTGCCCATATTTTGAGCTCTAGCGTGGCAGGCGTGATGAACTGTTACTCCTCCGTCTATTTCGTTTATTCCCTTAGCCAATCCCTCTTGTTGAGAAATGTTTACAATATACTCATCAATATCTTTTGTTTTTTTTGATAGTTTTTTAATATCTTCATTATCAGGTAAAAGTAAAGGCCACTCAAATTTTAGCATTAAGCCACAACTTGCTGTTAAAGTAATAACTTCATAACCTTTTTCTACCCATTCTAATAGTTCTTTAGATACCTTGATCGCTTGTTCACATACTTTTTTAGGATCTGCTTGTTCTAAATAAGGCATACCGCAACAACCTGGATAAGCATGCTTAACTTCAACTCCATTTTTCTTTAAAACTTTTGCAGCAGCTATTCCTGTGCTTTTTTTGTTAAAGTTTACAAAGCAAGTTGAATAAATTACAATTTTTCTACCGAATGCAGGGGCTAATTTGTTTGTATCGGTTTTGTCATTTTTTAAATAGTTTGAAAAAGTTTCATCATTATATTTTGGTAGTACCGCTCTTTTGTCAATTCCTGTAATAATTTCTAATACTTTTCTAAAAAAAATATTTTTTACGTTTGAAAACCAATTTACAAGTCTACTAAACATTACGCCTAGTCTAGCATTTCGATCAATTTTAGCTAACTGGAATGGTATCTTTGCAAGTCTACCAATTTTTTTTTGATACATTCTGTATCTAAACATTAAGTGAGGAAAATCTAAGTCAAATTCATGAGGAGGGACGTATGGACATTTAGTCATAAAACACATATCACATAGTGTACACGCATCCACCACTTCTCCAAAATTTTCACTTTTGATTGAGCTTACATCTTCTTCTTTTGATTCATCTATCATATCAAAAAGTTGAGGAAAACTATCACACAGATTAAAACATCTTCTGCATCCATGGCAAATGTCAAAGACTCTTCGCATTTCATCGTCTAATTTTTTTGGATCTAAAAAATCAGGATTATTGAAATCTACGGGGTGCCGCGTAGGTGCTTGCGTACTGCCTTCTTTTTGCATTTTTAAATTTTATTGGTGGGGAATATCCCCACCATAAGACTTATTATATAGATTCTAATGTTTTTTGAAATTTTCCTGCGTGGGATTTTTCTGCTTTTGCTAAAGTTTCAAACCAATCTGCTATTTCTTCGAAACCTTCGTCTCTAGCTGTTTTGGCCATGCCTGGATACATATCTGTGTATTCATGAGTTTCTCCAGCAACCGCAGACGCTAAATTATCTTTAGTTTCTCCAATTGGTTTTCCCGTCGCCGGATCTCCAACTTCTTCTAAAAATTCTAAATGACCATGTGCATGACCAGTTTCTCCTTCTGCAGTAGATCTGAAGACTGCCGCTACATCATTGTAACCTTCAACATCAGCCTTTTGTGCAAAATAAAGATATCTACGATTTGCTTGACTTTCGCCTGCGAAAGCTTCTTTTAAATTATTTTCAGTTTTGCTTCCTTTTAGTGACATATTAATTATCCTTTAAGTTTGTTAATAGTTTAATAAAATTAACTTATAATGATTCTAAAGTAGAAGTCAACACTTTAGAATGGTTTTAAACAAAAAATATTATATTTGCGTTACTTTTTTTGATTATGAGAATTGTTCTCAATGCTTATAGTGATTTCAATTTTTTTAATTTTTTTCCCTTTGGGAAGTGGCGGCACTTTGCTAAGTAGAATATCTTCATTCCTGATATCTAACAAGTCTCCTGTTTCTTGATCATATAAATGATGGTGGTTTTCTGAATTAGTATCAAAAAAAGTTTTATTTCCATGCAATGAAATTTCTTTTACGTATCCGTTATTTTTAAAAGCATGCACAGTATTATAAACAGTCGCAAGCGAAATCTTACTTTTGGTATTTTTTTCAATTATTTTTTTTAATCTATCGATTGTAAAATGAAATGTTTCTTTTCTGTCAAAAAGAATTTTACATATCTCCACTCTTTGTTTTGTGGGTCTTAAACCAGAGGTCCTTAATCGATCAATAAAGTGATTTTTCATGATTAATAACAGTTTTTTTCTAATTTATAATTATTCTAAACTAAATATATGTAATAAACCTATCAAATCAAGTATTAATTTATCTATATGAATAAGAAAAAAAGCTACAATTATGAAGAGTTAATTGACTGTGCTAATGGTAAGTTATTTGGACCGGGCAATGCAAAATTGCCTTCTCCGCCTATGTTAATGTTTAATAGAATTACAAATATTACAGAAGATAAAGGTAAATATAATAAAGGATTGATTGAAGCAGAATTTGATATAGAAAAAAACTTATGGTTTTTTGACTGTCATTTTAAAGAGGACCCAGTAATGCCTGGGTGTCTAGGATTAGATGCAATGTGGCAATTAGTGGGTTTTTATTTAGGGTGGAAAGGTGAACCTGGAAAAGGGAGAGCTCTTGGTGTAAATTCTGTCAAATTTACAGGGGAAGTGCTTACAACTGTAAAAAAAACAAAGTATCAAATTAATATAAAAAGAATTTTAAAAAAAGAAGGAGCTGTTGTAGGATTGGCAGATGGTACTTTATTTGCTGATGACAAGGCTATATACCAAGCAGAAAGTTTGAAAGTAGGATTATTTAAATCATGAGAAAAGTTGTAATAACTGGATTAGGAATAGTTTCTTGCATTGGTAACAATCAAATAGAAGTATTAGATTCTTTATTAAATACAAGGTCAGGAATTGTTTTTTCCGAAGACCATAAGAAATATAATTTTAGAAGTCAAGTTGTTGGTTCTATAAAAAATTTAAATTTAACAGAACACATTGATAGAAAAAAATTAAGATTTATGGGTGATGGATCTGCTTATAATTATATTGCAATGCAAGAATCGATAAAAGATTCTGGATTAGAGGAAAAAGATATTAGTAATGTGATGACTGGAATAATTATGGGTTCTGGTGGTCCATCAATAAAAAATGTAGTTTTAGCAGTAGATGCTACTAGAGAATCTGGACCAAAAAAAATGGGTCCATGTATTGTACCTAGAACAATGTCTAGTACGAATTCTGCTACACTTGCTGTGCCATTTAAAATTAAAGGTATTAATTATTCTATAAGTTCTGCTTGTGCTACAAGTGGACACTGTATCGGAAATGGAATGGAATTGATTCAATATGGAAAGCAAGATATAATTTTTGCTGGAGGCGGTGAAGAATTAAATTGGGGCATGTCTAGCATGTTTGATGCTATGACCGCACTATCTTCAAAGTATAACAACACTCCAGAAAAAGCTTCAAGGCCATATGATAAAGATAGAGATGGGTTTATAATTGCGGGTGGTGCAGCAACCTTAGTTCTTGAAGAGTATGAACACGCAAAGGCGCGTGGTGCTAAAATTTATGCAGAATTGATCGGATATGGTGCTACTTCAGATGGATTTGACATGGTCGCACCATCAGGAGAAGGAGCTGCAAGATGCATGAATATGGCTTTAAAAACAGCTAAAAATAAAAAGGTTGATTATATTAATACTCACGGAACATCTACGCCGGTTGGTGATGTTAAAGAGTTAGAAGCTATACAAAGCGTATTTAAAGATAACATTCCTAAAATAAGCTCTACAAAATCTTTAACTGGACACTCGTTAGGAGCAACATCAGTACAAGAGGCTGTTTATTGTTTATTAATGATGAAAAATAAATTTATAGCAGCATCGGCGCATATTGAAAATATGGATGAAAAAGCAAAAAATTTTCCAATTGTAACAAAAGTTGAAAAAGAAAAAGAACTTAATTGCGTCATGTCGAATAGCTTTGGTTTTGGCGGGACAAATGCAACATTGCTATTTGAAAAAATAAATTAAAAATATGTCTTTATTAAAGGGTAAAAAAGGTCTGATTATGGGAGTAGCTAATGACAGATCTATTGCTTGGGGAATTTCTAAAAAGTTAGCTGAGCATGGAGCAGAGTTAGCTTTTACTTATTTAGGAGACGCTTTAAAGAAAAGAGTTATTCCGCTAGCCAAATCCTTAAATTCTGATTTTACTCTTAGTTGCAATGTAGAAAGCAAAGAAGAGATAGTTAAACTCTTTGAAAATATTAAAGTAAAGTGGGGTAAGATAGATTTTGTTGTGCATGCTATAGCGTATTCGGATAAATCAGAATTATCTGGAGAATATTTAAATACTTCACGAGATAATTTTTTAAAGAGTATGTTAATATCGTGCTTTTCTTTTACAGAAGTTGCTAAAGAAGCATCTAAAATCATGAATAGTGGTGGTGGCATGCTAACTCTAACATATGAATCTACAAAAGTTATTCCAAATTATAATGTTATGGGTGTTTGTAAATCTGCACTAGAAACAAGTGTAAAATACTTAGCAAGAGACCTGGGTGAGAAAAATATAAGAGTTAACGCAATAAGTGCAGGTCCAATTAAAACCTTAGCAGCTTCTGCTATTGGTGATGCTAAATTTTTATATAAATGGAATGAAGATCATTCTTTGTTGAAAAGAAATGTGAATATAAATGATGTTGGCGGCTCAGCTTTATATTTGTTAAGTGATCTAGCGGCGGCTGTAACTGGTGAAATTCACTACGTAGATGCTGGTTACAACAAAGTTGGAATGCCTGACCCAAAGAACATCATCAAAAATAATAAATAATAAATAATAAATAATAAATAATAAATAATATTTATGAAAG
>CAJQSJ010000064.1 GCA_905612535.1 uncultured Pelagibacteraceae bacterium
TTTTTTTTTGGATTTAACATTTATAGGCAAATCTTCAATAACTAGATATTTAATTTTATCTTTAAATTTAGGAAAATTTTTATAGTCAAAATTTAATTTTTTTTCTTTACCAGCGTGATCTCTTGTTGCTTCTGCTATTATAAATTTGTCCACATGTTCATTTAAAACATTTAAACGCAAATCTAACATTAGATCTTCATCAAAATACATACTGCAATCATAAAGCTTCATTAAGATTATTCTCCAATATTAACTAGAGTGCCTCTATTTCTAGCTGCGTTAAAAGCCGCATAAAAAATAATTACAGCAGATGTAAAATAAATTAAGTTTAGTGTTAGAGCGATCATAATATTTGAATAATTTACAACATTATTTAACAAAATAGATCTTACTTCTTCAAAAATATAAACCAAAGGTAAAGTTTTAGCTATGATCTGCAACCAATCAGGTAAAATTGATATAGGGTAATATATACACCCAAGAGGTGCTAATAAAAAAAGTGAGGACCATGCTACATTTTCAAAAGCAGGTCCGTATTTAAGCAAACCCGAAACCACAAGAAGACCTAGAGTCATTCCAAAAAAATATAAACTTAAAAAAAGCAATACTAAGGAAGGGCCCAAATTAAACAATGATACACCAAAAAAAGGTGTAGCAAGAAGAACGGCTGGAATTACTCCAATCAATGTTCGTATTAGCGCTGTAACTGTTAGACCTGTAATAATTTCACTAATTTTCAACGGAGCAATAAATAAATTAGTAAAATTTCTGCTCCAAATCTCTTCAAGAAACAACATATTAAAGCTAATACTAGATCTAAACAAAAAATCATAAAGAATTGCTGCGCTTAATATTACACCTGTTGTATTGCTATAAAATTCACTATGCATTGTGAAAAATTTTGAAATAAAACCCCAGAGTATTATTTGGATAGTAGGCCAATAAATTAAATCTAGAATTCTAGGAAAAGAACTTTTAATTAAATAAAAGTGACGTAAAAATAAAGCATAGATTCTATAAAATTTCATATTATCCTCTTGCAATTTTTAAAAAAACTTCTTCTAAATTTTTTCTTCCGTGCTTCTTTATTAAATCATCACTTATTCCTTTATCGATGATCTGACCTCTTTTCATCATCATTACTTCGTCACACAATCTTTCAACTTCGTTCATGTTATGTGAGGCCAATAAAATAGTTGCATTTTTTTTAGAAGCAAAATCTTCAATAATACTTCTGACATAATCTCCTACGTCAGGGTCTAAGCTTGTAGTCGGCTCATCTAAAAGAAGTATTTCAGGATCATTAATTAACGCCTTTGCTAGAGAAACTCTATTTTTTTGTCCAGAAGATAGCTCGCCTGTTTTTCTGTTTTTAAATTCAACTAAATTAAATTTTTCAATTAACTCTTCAATTTTATCTTTTAAATTTTTAACACCATACATTCTACCGTACACTTTAAGATTTTCCTCAATTGTTAGTTTTTTTGGCAATTCAATATATGGAGAAATAAAGTTCATTTTTTCTAGCACTTCAGTTCTATTATTTTCAATATTCAAACCGTTAATCATTACACTTCCTTGGCTGGGCTTTATCAATCCTAGCATCATACCAATGGTAGTTGATTTTCCACATCCATTGGGGCCAAGAAGACCGATTATTTTTCCTTTATTAATTTTAAAATTTAAATTATTTACAGCTAAAATATTTTTATATTTTTTACTTAAGTTATTAATCAATTACAAAATTATTCATTTAAAAGATGCTTTTTTCAACCTATCATTAATTGCACAACCTATTCCAATATTAGGTATTACACAGACATTTATTGATTTATAATTTAATTTTTTAATTTTACGCATAGTTTTATATAAATTGTTTGCTGCTTCTTTCAAGTTGCCCTTTTGACTTAAATTAAAAGAGTTTTTTTTATTTTTAAACTTTTTACCAAAAGTTATAAATGCTCCGTTTTTACTTGGTAAGACTTTATTCATTAATACAGGCAATCCTGGTGAATAATGAAAATTCAATTGACCAGGACTTTTTATTCGATTAACCTTTTTTTTCACAATAACTTTGGTCTTCAATATGCCTTCTATTTTTTTTTGAGTAATACTCCCCTGTCTTAGAATAGTTGGTCGAGATGTTAAGTCTAATATTGTGGATTCCAAACCAATTTTGCACGAACCTCCATCTAATATCATTTTAATCTTTCCATTAAATTCATCTACAACATCTTGAGCACTTGTTGGACTTAACTTAGAAAAAATGTTTGCACTAGGTGCCGCAAGTGGAACACTTAGGATTTTGAGTAAATTTCTAGCCACTTTGTGTTTAGGAAATCTTATTGCAATAGTTTTTTTTCTTGCATTTGCTATTTTTGAAATTTTTGACTTTGCTTTTTTATTGAGAATAAATGTAATTGGACCGGGGCATAAACTTTTATATAACTTTATAAAAGATTTGTTTATAACGGCATCTTTCTTTAATCTATTTAAACTTGCGTAATGCAAAATTAGTGGATTATACCTTGGTCTTTTTTTTAGTTTGAATATTTTTTTAACAGATGTTTCTGAATAAGCGTTCCCTGCTAATCCATAAACAGTTTCTGTAGGAATGCCAATGACATCATTATTTTCTACACTTTTTTTTGCTTTTTGCATGTTAGCTAAGTTAGATTTGTATACATTTAAATAGATATTTTTCATAAATTAATTAATATATGGATATATTATGAAATCAAAAAATATTCCAGCTGATATAAAAATAAAATCTATAAAAGAAGCGCAAAACGAGATTCACGATATAATTTCATATTTAGAGAATGGCGAAACTAACCTCCAAGAATCAATGGGCAAATACAACAGAATGATCCATTTAAATTTACATATTCAAGAAAAGTTTAAATTAAAGTTAAGTGAAATAAAATTATCAGGTTTTGAAGATCAAATACAGAAAAATTCTTTAGAAAAAAAGTAAAATAAGAAAAGAAAGATGAAAATTTTTACACAAAAACTAAGTAAAATTGCAACTGATACAGATTTATATTTAAAAAATTTTTTTTTTAAAAATAAAAATTATCAGTATTTAATAAAACCCATGCAGTACAGTGTCTTTTCTGGAGGTAAAAGATTTAGATCTTCTGTCATTATTAATATGGGTAAAATTTTTAATATTAATTATCAAAAACTTATTATTATCTCAGCTGCAATTGAGTGTGTGCATTCTTACTCCTTAATACATGATGATTTGCCCGCTATGGATAATGATGATTTAAGAAGAGGAAAACTTTCTACACATAAAAAATTTAATGAATTCACCGCAATACTAGCTGGAAACTCTTTGTTACTAATCGCATTTGAAATTCTAACAAGTGGCGATTTAAAACTTTCCCCGAGCATAAAAAATGAACTTATAAAAATATTAGCTATTTATTCTGGCTTTTCAGGTCTTGCGGGGGGGCAGTTTTTTGATCTTACTTATGAAAATAAAAAGGTATCTAAAAAAAAAGCCATTTATATACAAAATAATAAAACTGGAAAATTATTTGCTTTTTGTTGTGAATGTTCTGGTATTATTAATAGGCAAAATTTCCAAAAAAGAAAAAAATTAAAAAATATAGGTTTAGATATAGGTCTATTATTTCAAATCGCGGATGATTTAATTGATATCAAGGGTGATAGTAAGGTTGTTGGAAAACCAACAAAAAGAGATCAAAATAAAGGCAAACCAAACCTAGTTAACCTTATTGGATACGAAGAAACTTTAAAATTTGCATATAAGCTAAAACATAAAATCATTAAAAAAATTAAAACTTATGGCATCAAATCTTATGATTTACTACAATCTATCGAATTTATATTGAATAGAAAATTTTAATGAATACATACAGCTTATTAGATAAAATAAATTATCCTAAAGATTTAAGGAAGCTAAAAAAAGAAAATCTAAAACAGCTTTCTAAAGAACTTAGAGAAGAATTAATAGATGCAGTTTCAGTTACCGGTGGACATTTAGGTGCTGGATTAGGTGTCGTAGAACTAACAATTGCATTACATTATGTTTTTGATACTCCAAGAGATAAAATAGTTTGGGATGTTGGGCATCAAGCATATCCTCACAAAATAATTACTGGGAGAAGAAATAAAATTCGAACTTTACGACAAGGAGGTGGGCTTTCTGGATTTACAAAAAGATCGGAAAGTGAATTTGCCCCCCATCTGCAATAGGCGTATTATGTGGAAATCCAATTTCACAGATATCTACATTTTTTGATATTGAATTTAATATTTCTAATGATTTTTTTTTACTAATATCTCCCGCAACTGTATAGGTGAGGAGTGCAGCTCTTTTCTGTTCTTTTGTTTTTTTAAAAGCTAAACTAATTGGAGATATATTCATTTTAATTTTCCTAATCTTTGTCTCAAAATATCACGATCTTTTTTTGCATCACCACATGAATTCACGATTATGATTGTATCTTTATTCAATTTAGGTGCTATTTTAATTGCTTCAGCAAATGCATGGCATGGTTCTAAACTTGGGTTTAAATTTTCATACTTTGTGACCAACTTGTAAGCATTCAAAGCATCTTCATCGCTAGCCGCCGTGTAACTAGCTCTCTTAGCATCTTTTAAAAAACAATGTAGTGGCGAGACTCCCGGATAGTCTAGACCTGGACTTATTGATTCTGTTTCTTCTATTTGACCTTCTGTATTTTGGTTTACATATTGAGCAGCACCGTGCAAAATTCCAATTTTTGATCCAAAAGTTAGAGGAGCAGCATGTCTCTTGCTATTTTTTGGACCACCGGCTTCAATACCAATAAATTCAAATTGTTTTTTATCATAATGCATAAATTCATTCCAGAATCCAAAACTTGAAGATCCACCGCCAACACAATTTAGTAACTTTAATTTTTTTGGCATTTTTCCAAATTCTTTTTTTATTTGTATTGAAAGCTCTCTTGAAATTTGTGATGTACTCCATCCACAGATTTTTACAAAGATATTTGGTCCCACGGTAGAACCTACACACATGTGGGTAGTGTCGCAATTTGATACCCAGTATCTCATACATTCACTAACAGCATCAACAAGTGTTTGACTGCCAGTATAAACTGGGACTATTTCAGCTCCATTTTTTTTCATTGCATCACAATTGGGTTTTTGTCTTTTAATATCTTTTGC
>CAJQSJ010000065.1 GCA_905612535.1 uncultured Pelagibacteraceae bacterium
TTATAGCTGTAACTAAGCCAGTCAGGCCTCCTCCTATTATACAAATTTTTTGTTTTTTCATGTTTTTTTAATTTATAAATTAATTTTATCAATTATTAATAGATGATACAAAGTTAATTAATTAGTTTTAAAATATATGAATTTACAAATTTCTTCAAAAATTAATAACTTTATTAAAAAAAGATTAATAGAATTTATTGGTATTCTCTTAATGGCGTTGAGCATTTTTTTCCTAGCATCTATTTTTACGTACTCTCCAAGTGATCCCAATTTTATCTACTCTCCGGTCGACACCAAAATAGAAAATTTAGGTGGTTACTATGGTAGTGTTATATCCGATTTCTTTCTCCAGGCTATAGGATTAATTTTTGTTTTATTTGCTTTGAGCATACTAGGTTGGGGCTTTACACTTACCTCAGATAAAAAAATTAATAACATAATTACCAAACTTTTTTATGTAATTGTATACATTTTTTTTGGTACGACTTTTATTAATTTATCTTTTAACGAATCCTTTTTATTAATTGATAATGGAAATGGTGGATTTGTTGGTAGACTAATTAAAGAAAATATTTATAATTTTTTTCCTCTTATAAACAATGAATATTTAAGTTATAGTTTTTCAATTATCGCATTAATATTTTTTATATTAAGTTTAAGTTTGAAATTTAACGAAATTATTAATGTTCTTATAGTTCCCTACAAATTAATAAAAAATATATATTTACTTGCAGGAAGAATTAATAAGAAAGACGTGGCAATCAATAAAGTGGAGCCTGATCTTGAGCCGAAGCATGTTGCCGAAAATAATTATACAAACAAACAGCCAATTTTGCCTTTTTCAGAAACTAAAGAGAGAAAAATTGTTAAGGAGGCTTTTAAACTACCGTCAATAAATTTTTTAAAAGTTAATTCAGATTTAAAAAATAAGAAAAATTTTGAAAAAACCGAACTTAACAAAAACTCTGAATTTTTAGAAAAAATACTATTAGATTTTGGTGTTGAGGGAAAAATCACAGGTATTAGCTCTGGCCCTGTAGTAACTTTAAATGAATTTGAGCCTGCATCTGGAATAAAGGTATCAAAAATAGTTGGTTTGGCAGATGACATCGCAAGAAATACTAGTTCTGTATCAACAAGAGTAGCTACGGTTCCCGGAAAAAACACAATTGGAATAGAAATACCTAATTTAAAAAGAGAGAATGTATTTTTAAATGAAATTATTTCAGATGAAAATTTTAAAAACAAAGAAATAAAATTACCAGTAGCTTTAGGAAAAAATATATCTGGATCGGCAATCATAGGTGATCTTTCTACTATGCCTCATCTACTAATAGCCGGTACCACGGGCTCGGGGAAATCTGTTTGTATTAATACAATAATATTATCTTTGCTTTATAAATATTCTCCTGAAAAATTAAATTTAATTCTTATAGATCCAAAAATGTTAGAATTATCTACTTATGAAGGAATCCCTCATTTGCTTTGTCCTGTTATCACTGAGTCTAAAAAAGCAACTGCCGCTTTAGGTTGGGCAGTTAAAGAAATGGAAAACAGATATAAATTAATGACAAATGTAAGTGTAAAAAATATTGATGGGTATAATTTAAAGCACAAAAAACACATGCCTTATATTGTTGTTGTGGTTGATGAAATGTCAGATTTGATGTTAGTTTCTGGCAAAGAAATCGAAAGTTATATTCAAAGATTGTCACAAATGGCAAGAGCGGCTGGAATTCATATCATAATGGCAACACAAAGGCCTAGTGTTGATGTAATAACTGGAACTATAAAAGCTAATTTTCCAACCCGTATATCGTTTCAAGTAAGTTCAAAAATTGACAGCAGAACAATTTTGGGTGAACAAGGTGCGGAACAGCTGCTTGGTAAAGGAGATATGCTTTTTATGTCGTCCGCAAATAGAATAGCAAGAATTCATGGACCATATGTATCTGAAAGCGAAATAGAAAAAATAAATAGCTTTCTAAGATCTCAAGGCAAGCCCAATTATATTGAAGAAATTACGATTATAAAAGACGAAGATTCTTATAGTGGATTGGGTGAAAATTCTGAAAAAGATGAATTATATTCCAAAGCACTAGAAATAATAAAAACTGAGAGAAAAGCATCTACA
>CAJQSJ010000066.1 GCA_905612535.1 uncultured Pelagibacteraceae bacterium
TAATGTTTAAGTTGAACAAAGTGTCTTAATATCCGAATATATTGTTTGAGTTAATTTAATATATAGCTCAACTAAAGTTGTTAACAACAAATAAGAGGAAAAATAAATATGAAACAAATGTTTAAAAATTTGTTTTCTTTCGTAGCGGTGTTTGCAATGTTATTTGCATTAAGCACAGAAGTTATGGCTGCAAAGAAATCAAAAACACTTAAAAACACTCAGAAAAAAGGTTTTGTAAGATGTGGCGTTTCTCAAGGTCTACCAGGATTTTCTAATGCTGATGCATCAGGAAATTGGACTGGCGTAGACGTTGATATATGTAGAGCGGTAGCTGCGGCAGTTCTTGGTGATGCAGGTAAAGTAAAATTTACTCCACTAAGTGCTAAAGAAAGGTTTACAGCTTTAACATCTGGTGAGATTGATATATTATCAAGAAACACTACATGGACTTTATCTAGAGACGCTGACATAGGCTTAACTTTTGTAGGAGTAAATTTTTATGATGGTCAAGGATTTATGGTTAGAAAAGACTCAGGCATAACATCTGTAAATGATTTCAAAAATGGAATCTCAGCTTGTACTAACATTGGTACAACAACAGAGTTAAACATGAGAGACTTTTTCTCTTCTAAAGGAATTAGCTATGAACCAGTTGCTTTCGAAAAAGCCGACGAAGTTGTTGCGGCTTACGATGCAGGAAGATGTGATACTTACACTACTGATAAATCTGGTCTAGCGGCCCAAAGAACTAAAATGAAAGATCCTTCTGCACACATAGTGTTACCTGAAACGATTTCAAAAGAGCCTTTAGGCCCTGTTGTTCGCCAAGGTGATTCTGTTTGGGAAGACTTAGTTCGTTGGTCACTAAACGTAATGATCGAAGCTGAAGAATACGGTATTACTTCTTCAAACGCCGATGCTATGAAAACTTCTGAAAACCCACAAATCAAAAGACTTGTAGGTTCAGAAGGTGAATTAGGAGCTGCTTTTGGATTAGATAACGAGTGGAGCCTTAGAATTATCAAACAAGTTGGTAATTATGGCGAAAGCTATAAACGTAATATCGCTGATACTGGTATATTACCTGACAGAGGTCCAAATGAATTATGGACAAAAGGTGGTATTCTTTACGTCCCACCAGCAAGATAATATTACTTAAATTTAAACAAAAAAGGGCTGGATTTATCCAGCCCTTTTTTTATACTGCTTCAATTATATTATGAAGAAAAATAAAATCTTACCTCAATTAATAACAATATTATTTATAATATTGATTTTTGGTTTTTTTACCATGAATGCTCAAATTAATATGGAAAATAGAGGTATTGAATTTGGTTTTGGCTTCCTAAAACAAGAAGCTTCGTTTGATATACAGTTTTCTTTAATTGATTATGATGGCTCACATTCCTATGCTAGAGCTTATTTAGTTGGATTGTTAAATACTCTTTTAGTAGCTTTTATTGGTATTGTCCTTGCAACAATATTAGGTGTTATAGTTGGTATTGCACGTTTATCTCCTAATTATTTAATTAAAAAAACTTCAGCTTTTTATATAGAATTTTTTAGAAACATCCCGTTATTATTACAAATTTTTTTCTGGTATTTTGCTGCATTAAGAGCATTACCTATGCCTGAAGACGCTAACTTGTTATTGGGATCTTCATTCATGACTATTAAAGGCCTATACACGCCAGCACCTGTTTGGGAAAATTTTAATGTATTTTTCATTACTTTAATTATAGCCTTAATATTAATCTTCTTTGTCAACAGATATGCAATAAAGAAACAAGAAGAAGAAGGTAAACAACTTCCTAAGTTTATTATTTCATTATGTATTTTTATTGGTTTGCCTTTATTAACTTTTTTAGCAGGGGGGTTTGACTTATCGTTCAGTTTTCCGGAGTTAAAACAGTTAGCTAAAACTTCATATACTTTTGAAGGTGGAATGGGTATACCGCCTGAACTAACAGCGCTAACTCTGGCGTTAACGCTTTATACCGCAACATTTATAGCCGAAAATGTAAGGGCAGGAATTCAAGGTATCGGAAAGGGCCAAAAAGAAGCCGCTGCGTCCATAGGATTAACTACAAGCCAAGTATTAAAATTAGTTATTATGCCGCAAGCTTTAAGAATTATAATTCCACCTACAACTAATCAATATCTAAATTTAACAAAAAACTCGTCGTTAGCTGCCGCAATAGCTTATCCAGATTTAGTTTTAGTATTTGCTGGTACTGCAATGATGCAAACAGGACGAGCTATAGAAATTGTTGGAATTACAATGGCTACATATTTGAGCATTAGTTTGGTAATTTCACTACTTATGAACTGGTATAACAAGCGCATAGCAATTAAAGAAAAATAAAATTATGTTAAAAGATAATTTTTCAAAACCTAACAATAAAAACCTTTCATTATCTCTATCTTTAGGTTTGCTCTTTATTTCTTTAAGTATTGTGGATTTTTCATTAAACAATTTTTTAGGAAAAAATGTAACTTATTTTTTGCCAAGTTTTATTAGTTTCTTTACCCCTTTAATTTTTGGAACAATAGGATTTCATTTAATAAGAATTGAATTTTCGGGTATTAAAAGTTTAGATATACTTAATAAAAACATTAATACAAGCAATTTTAATGCTATATTAAGTTTATTTATACTGTTCCTTTTAATATTTGCCATTCCAAGACTGTTAAATTGGTTTATTTTTGATGCTAATATTTCAGGCAATACAAAAGAAGCATGCACAGGAAGTGGAGCGTGCTGGGTTTATATTAAAGTTTGGTTTAACCGCTTTATGTACGGAATGTATCCTAACGCAGAACAATGGAGAGTTAACTTATCATTCACAATTGTTTTATGTTTAGCTGGAATAGGTTTTTTTATGCCCTTAGAGTACAGAAAATATCTAACACTTTATTATACAATTTTTCTACCAATAATCTCATTTTTACTAATCTATTATTTAATTTCTGGTGGCTCTTTTGGTTTAGTGTGGGTTGAAACAGGAGCTTGGGGAGGGTTATCTTTAACTTTTATTGTTTCATTTTTTTCTTTAATATTCTGCTTTCCAATAGGAATGATGTTGGCTTTAGGTCGAAGATCTTCATTGCCAACAATAAAGTATTCATCTCTAGGATTTATTGAATTTTGGAGAGGCGTACCTTTGATTACAGTTTTGTTTATGTCCGCTGTGATGTTCCCCATGTTTTTGCCAGACGGAGTTTATATGGATAAACTAATTAGAGTTATTATAGCAATTACTTTATTCGAAGCAGCTTATGTAGCTGAAGTTATTAGAGGAGGATTGCAAGCACTTCCAAGAGGCCAATATGATGCCGCTAAATCTTTGGGTATGGGTTATTGGAAATTGCATTTATTAGTAATACTTCCTCAGGCACTAAAATTAGTAATACCAGGCATAGCAAACACTTTTCTTGCTTTAGTAAAAGACACTCCCCTTATTTATGTTGTTGGTCTATTAGAATTAGCAGGAATGCTTGGTTTAGCAAAAACAAACCCTGAATGGTTAGGTTTCTCAATGGAGGGCTATGTTTTTGCCGCTATAATATTCTGGATTATTTGTTATTCTATGAGTAGATATAGTCAGAATTTAGAAGTAAAATATAAAACAGATAGGTAAAATTATGTCAGATAAAATTATTCAAATGCAAAACGTCAATAAATGGTTTGATGATTTTCATGTTTTAAAGGATATTAATTTAAACGTTGAATCGAAACAAAAAATTGTTGTTTGTGGTCCATCTGGATCTGGTAAATCTACATTAATTAGATGCATTAATAGACTAGAAGAACATCAAAAAGGAAACATAATTGTCGATGGAATAGAACTTTCAGAAAATACTAAAAATATAGAAAAAATTAGAGCTGACGTAGGTATGGTTTTTCAACAATTTAATTTATTTCCACACTTGTCTATACTAGATAATTGCACATTAGCTCCTATTTGGGTAAAAAAAATGTCTAAAAAAGATGCTGAAGATCTTGCAATGAAACAATTAGATCAAGTCCAAATAGTTGATCAAGCAAAAAAATTTCCCGGTCAGTTATCAGGTGGACAACAGCAAAGGTCAGCTATTGCTCGCGCATTATGCATGAATCCCAAAATTATGCTTTTTGATGAACCAACATCAGCACTAGACCCAGAAATGATTAAAGAAGTTTTGGATGCAATGGTTAACTTAGCCAAAGGTGGAATGACCATGATTGTTGTTACGCATGAAATGGGTTTTGCAAAAGAAGTTGCTGACGAAGTAATTTTTATGGACGAAGGCCAGATTATAGAAAAACAACCTACCAGAGATTTTTTTGCAAATCCAAAAAGTGACAGAACTAAGTTATTTTTAAGTCAAATATTATAAATCTATCTAAACATGAGGCATGTAAATAAATTTTTTTATATTTTGTTATTTGTACTATTTTTCAACAACTTTTC
>CAJQSJ010000067.1 GCA_905612535.1 uncultured Pelagibacteraceae bacterium
AGTATATTCCTGGCATGCATCTAAAAATATTTCTAAAATTTTGGCTAAAACCATTGACGCAAAAGAAGCAATTTCTTACTCAGAAAAAGAATTTAAATTAATATCAAAACCCAATCATGAAATTTATTACGAAATTGGAAACTTTTACAAAAGAAATGAAATTTGTGAAAAAGGAATTACATACTATACCTTAGCGCTAAAAAATTTAAAAGAAGACCACTATTTAGTCCCAAAAATATTAGAAAAGAGAGGAATTTGCTATGAAAAAAATGATGAATGGGAAAAAGCTGAAAAAGATCTTTTAGAATCACTAAGATTATTACCTGATCAACCTTATACGTTAAATTATTTGGCCTATAGTTGGATTGAAAAAAAAATTAATATAAACAAAGCTTTAACTATGTTGAAGAAAGCTGTTGCTGAGGAAAAGAACGATCCATATATAATAGATTCTCTTGGATGGGCATATTATAACTTAAACGATTATAAAGAAGCTAAAAAATATTTACAAAGAGCGATCGAATTATTGCCATTAGATCCCACAATAAATGATCATTATGCAGACAGTTTGTGGCAAGTACAAAAAAAAATTCAAGCTAAATATTTTTGGAACCACATCTTGTTAATGGAAGATGTTGACGAAAAAGTACGGGAAAATATTAGGCAAAAAATAATTTTTGGGATTACTAATAATTCGTGATTAATATATAGTGTGAAAAAAATACATTTAAAATCTTTTTGTAAAATAAACCTTTCTCTAAAAGTTCTAAAAAAATTGAACGACGGGTATCATAAAATTGAATCTTTAATAACATTTTGTGACGTATACGACTATATATCAATATTAAAGTCTAAAAATAATTATGATAAAATTTTTTTTTCAGGAAGATTTAAAAGTGGAATAAGAAATAGTGAAAATACTATTACTAAACTATTAAATATTTTAAGAAAAAAGAATTATCTTAAAAGTGAAAAATTTATTCCACACGGCTCTGGTTTAGGAGGCGGCTCCTCTAATGCAGCAACATTATTACAATTTTTTAATTACAGGTTTCATCTCAATATTAATGAGAAAAAAATCAATGAAATTGCCTGGAAAATTGGCTCAGATACACCTATTGGTCTATGTAAAAAAAATACTTTAATTAACAATAAAGGAAAACTAGTGAGATTAAATAAAAAATTTGGATTAAATATACTTATAGTTTATCCAAATATAGTTTGTTCAACAAAAAAAGTTTATAAAAAAAATAAAAAATATAGCCTAAGTGAAAAACAATTTAGTTTTGATAAATCAACAAAGAAACAGTTAATTAGTTTTTTGATAAAACAAAATAATGATTTAGAAACAGCTGCAATCAGCCTTTATCCTAAAATTAAAAAAGTTATTAATTTCATCAAGCTTCAAAATGGTTGTTATTTCTCAAGAATTACAGGATCAGGCTCAGCCTGCATTGGAATATTTCATGATATGAAATCAGCTATTTACACTAAAAAATTGATTAGCATTAAATTTCCAAAATATTGGAGCATTACATCAAAAACTATATAAATTTGATTGATTATGGTATATCTCAAGGCTGTAAAATTGGGGCGTAGCCAAGCGGTAAGGCACTGGTTTTTGGTACCAGCATCCTAGGTTCGAATCCTAGCGCCCCAGCCAAATAATGATAAAAAAAATAAAAAAATTAATCTTAAAATCAGACCAATTTTTATATAAAAAATTTGGATCTAATAAAAGCACTAAAGTTTTAGAAAATATAAAAGAAGCTGAAATAATTTTTTCATATTTAAACACAGTGGGAGAAACAAGCAAAGTAAGGTTTGTTGGTGGTTGTATTAGAAAAGCGCTTTGTGGGGAGCAAGTTGATGACATAGATTTAGCAACTTCTTTAGAACCAAACTTAGTTAAGCAGAAGTTATTAAAAAATGGAATCAAAGTTATTGATACCGGCGCTGGACACGGGACATTAACAGCAATATTAAATAGAAAAAAATTTGAAATAACCACTTTAAGAAAAGATGTAAAGACCGACGGACGACACGCTGATGTTGAATTTACTTTAAGCTGGGAAGAGGATGCAGCAAGAAGGGATTT
>CAJQSJ010000068.1 GCA_905612535.1 uncultured Pelagibacteraceae bacterium
TATATTAATCATGATGATTGGGGTCATTAATCTAGAATATTACTAATGTCTAAAATTAAAAAAACTTTTTTAATCTTTTTATGTTTTTTTTTTTCGTTTGAATTAATCAGTTTTATTTTTTCTAAAACTTCTTTACTTCCAATTTCACATACGCCAAAATTTTATCTAAAAAAAAATTTAATTCCTCTCCACGAGTGGTGGACAGAAAATAATATATGGGGTTCATGGCATAAGTTGAATGCTTCAACTGTTCACAAAAAGAGCTGTTTTAATGTTAGTTACAAGTCAAACAAAGTAGGTGCACGAGATGATAGTTTTGACAATAATAAAGATAATGATATCATTCTAATAGGAGATTCTTTTGCCGAAGGCTATGGAGTTGATTTAGAAAACACCTCACAAAGATATATAGAACAACTCACAAATAGAAATGTACTTAATTTTGGTGTTGCAAAGAACTTTGGGCCAGTTCAATACTCAATTCTTTACGATGAGATGGCAAAAAAATTTAAACATAAAACATTAATTATATACCTTTTGCCAGATAATGATTTTGAAGATAACGATTACACATACTGGAATGACTCTAAAAGATTTAGACCATACTATAAATCTAGTAATAAAACAATCTACGAAACCTTTATCCCAAAAGATGCTATAAAAAATTACATGTCAAAAACAAAAAAAGTAAAATCTTTTTTTAAGAATTATTTTTGGACATCCAATATGCTTAGTAATATAAATTATAATTATAAATTATATATAAGTAAAAAAACATCTTCGATTAATTTTTCTGGATACTTTGATAGCTCGTTAGAGCAACAAAAAGCTGTTATTTATTTTTTAGATAAAATGATCAATAGCTCAACTGCAAATGTTATTTTAGTTAGTATACCAAGAATTAATGATTTAAAAAGATTGTCTAAAGGTTCAAAAGTATCAGATCTCTATTGGAACAATTATTATACAAATATGGATACATCTAATAATAATTTTAAATTTATCGATTTAATTAAGTACATGCCTGCCAAGCCTGAAGAAATTTATTTAAAATGTGAAGGACATTGGAATGCTTATGGGAACAAGTGGGTGGCTAAAATTATTTCTAAATATTTAGATAAATATTAATTAAATGTTTAATTTACAGAAGTGTTTTGTTAGATTTTGTAGATGCTTTAGAAGTCTGTATTGGAAAGAAAGCAATTCGCAATTACATGTCTATGTAAAAAGGAGATGTGCATGCTACTTGGGCAAATACAGATTTATTAAAAAAGCTGACGGGATATGCTCCAAAAACTGATATTAAAGTAGGTATAAAAAATTTTGTTGATTGGTATTTGGATCATTATAAAAGCTAACTGTAACTAAAATATCTTTTGATATATTATTATTATGTTTTTATGAATATACCTTGGCAGTCTAGTTCTGTAAAAGATCTTACATATTTAGAAAATTTTTGTATTCTTAAATTCAAATTAGAATGATTAACTAAGTTTCTAAAATATCCCTCATCATTAGTTAGCATTTTAAATTCAACGATATTTTCATCAAGATAAACTTTTTTTTTAATATTATTTTTAGAAATGTAAATTTGTGAAGTGAATAAATTTTTATCCAATGTAACTCTAACTTTATTATTTTTGCTAATCCAATAACTTCTTTTATAGGAAACTTTTAAAATTGGTGTAAAATTAAATTTATTTAAAAAAATTATTTTTTTATAAATATTTTTATTAGTAATATTTTTAATTAGTTCAAGTTCGTTAGAAAAGGTACCAGCAGAACACTTGTATTTCCACCCATAAAAATTATTTTTATTTTTTTGCTCAAATTGAACAGAGTCAAAATTATTATTGTACCATCTAAATCTATGTTTTGTTCGGTTTTTTACACCATTAATATTATCTCTTAAATCATCTAAATTTAGAGTATCTAAATAAATTGAGTTGACCAGTCGATCTGGGTAGGATTTTTTAAAAAAATTAGTGGCCAAATAAGACTTAAAATTTATATAATTGTTTTCTTGAATTATAAATTTTTTTTCTAGTCGGTTTTCTGTTTTAGTGTAATTATTAAACATATTCATATCAAATATTAAAAATTTAATTAATAAAAAATTTCATTAATTAAA
>CAJQSJ010000069.1 GCA_905612535.1 uncultured Pelagibacteraceae bacterium
TTCTTTATCAAAAATATCTTTATCGTTAAAAAAAGGTGAATTCATCGGAATTATTGGAGAGACTGGCAGTGGAAAAAGTACTTTAGTTAATTTATTAACAGGTTTATTAAAACCTTCAGATGGACATATTAAGGTTGATGGAAACGATATTCATTTAAATCTAAAAGATTGGCATAAGAAGATTGGTTATGTTCCTCAATCAATATATTTAACAGACGATACCATTAAAAAAAATATAGCTTTTGGTTTACATGAAAATAATATTGATAACAATTTAGTAAATAAAGCAGTTAAAAACTCTAGTTTAAATCTTTTTTTAGATAATCTGGAAGATGGTATAAATACAGTCGTAGGAGAAAAAGGAATAAGGTTATCAGGAGGTCAATTACAAAGAATTGGTATAGCTAGAGCGCTATATCGAGATCCTGAAATTCTTATATTAGACGAAGCAACTAGCTCTTTAGATGAAGCAACAGAAAGAAAAATTATGGAAGCAGTTGGCTTCCTCAAAAGAAAAAAAACTCTAATATTGATCACACATCGCCTATCCACAGTTAAAAATTGCGATAAAGTATACTTTATTGACAAAGGTAGAATTATAAAAGAAGGTTCTCCAGAAGTAGTGTTGAATAATTAATAGATATTTATTTAAAATTATATATAATCTTACTTAACCAAACATAACATATGAAAATACTTTTTATAAATCCTAGCTTAAGAGGTGGTAAAGCTGGCCACCTGTTTCTTCCGGTTGGTCTTGGTTATGTTATGACCTATGTAAAAAAGCATGGTTACACAGCTGACCTGCTAGATATAGATGCTGGTGGTTATGATAATGAATATGTTGAAAAATATTTTAAAGAAAATAAATACGATGTTATCTGTATGGGCAGTATTGTTACCCATTACAGATGGATGAAGTGGTGTATTAACACAGTAAAAAAACATCAACCAGATTCAATTGTAGTAGTAGGTAATTCTGTGGGTGGTAGCATACCAGAGGTATTGTTCCAAACAACTAAAGTAGATATTGTGGTTTATGGCGAAGCAGAAATTACAACAAAAGAAATATTTGATGCCATTAAGTATAAAAAATCTTTTGGAGAAGTATCGGATCCTAAAGTAGAAATTCCACATTCTAACAAAGGTTATCCTTCAACAATAAAAGGAATAGGTATACCTGGAATTATATATAGAGGAAAAAATAATTTAATTATAAATAATGGAAAAAGAAAAGCTGTTAAAAATATTGACGACTTCCCTTTTCCAGACTGGGAAATGTTTGATGTTAAAACGTATCTTGATAGTGGAAAAAGACATGGAGCAACCCATTCTTGGTTTTATAAACCTGATGAAGTTGTACCAATGCCCATTAACATCGCAAGAGGTTGTGTTTTTAAATGTACTTTTTGTCACTATGTTTTTTGGCACGATCCTTACCGTCACAGATCTGCATCAAATGTAATATCTGAAATGAAACAAAATATTAAAAAGTATAAAGCAAATTTTTTCAATTTCTGGGACGAGCTTTCCTTTCATAAAATAGGACCAGCAAACAAGTTTTTAGATGAGCTAATCAAAGAAGATCTAAAGGTGCATTGGACTTGTTCTATAAGAGCTGACCTTATGGGTAGAGAAGAAGACACTAAAGGAAAACCGATACCTAGAGAAGAAAGACTAAATCTAGCAAAAAAATTTGTTAAGGCAGGGTGCGTTTCTGCAGTTTTCTCTCTAGAATCGGGTAGTGACAAAATATTAGAAGCAATGAATAAAAAAGTAAAATCAAAATATTTTAAAGAACAAGTTCATATTTGTAGAGAAGCTGGTTTAGTTATAAACACCAGTTTAGTAATGGGATATCCTGAAGAAACACCAGAGACAATTAAGGAAACCATGACGCAGCTTGAAGATTTAAAGGTGTATCCAAGTACAGGTTTTTTATTACCACTTCCTGAGACTGGAATGTGGAAATACGCAATAGAAAATGGACATATAAAGGATATAGATAAATATTTAACTCAAATAACAGAAAGACAGGATTTTAATTTAAATTTAAGCACAATGAGCGAAGAGCAGCTCAAAAAAGAAACTGTACAATGGTTAGATAGATTAAACAAAAGTTTTGGTAATACACTTGATAAAGGTAAGCTTTTAAAAACAGGTGGTTTTGATAAACATTCTAAGCACCAAAACAGCAAAGATAGAAAAAATAAAGTTGATAGAAACACAACTAATCGAGAGACTTTAAGTTATGCTACTCAAGAAGGAACAGTAAGGTAGCTTCTAAAATAATAAAACCCACGTATCAGAAAATTTTAAATTAAAGAATATGAAGAAAAAAATAAATATTTTATTTTTTGGATTAGGATCAATAGGGCAAAGACATTTAAGAAATTTAAAAAAAATATTACGCAATAAAGCGAAAATTTTTGCATACAGAACCAC